>JAFSFD010000008.1 GCA_017435365.1 Akkermansia sp.
ATTGTAGGGGGAACTCTGTCCTGATGGAAGCAGAAAGCCAAAAAATGCGCCAAAATAGGCGCAATTTTTGTCAACGGCTCTCTATGGCTTTACTTCATACTGTCCGGTCTTGTCTTAATTTGAGTTTTTAGAGGTCCCCGAATTACGAGTTACGAAGTACGAATTACGAAGTAACAAATTCCACGAGCCTTGCGGCTCGCCATTGTACATCAAATAATTCCATACTGGCGAGCGAACACCCGCGGAACTTTTTACTTCGTAACTCGCAATTCGTAATTCGTAATTCAAGTTCCCATTTTGCTGTTCATCCAAACATCATCCGTTAATGGTCGGGGCAATAAAAAAATCCCCGGGGCATGCGTGAGCATCCCCGGTATTACGCACTATCTGCCTTGACTTTTTCCAACTTTGACAGATAATCAGCTGCATTCAGCCGCTAAAAGGCTCGCAATAAGTGTATTACACTTATATACGAATCACACACACCTCTCGGCTCGATGAAACGCAGCTTATTTATTCTCCACGTTCTCAGTCTCCTGAACGTACCGGCAGGAGGCGTGCAGCATAATTATCTGACGGTGGATAACGGGTTCGTCATGCTGAAGGATACCGATGCGAAGCCGGACACGGAAAGCGGAGGCTTTATCCATGACATCGGGGAGCTGGACAGCGGAAGCGCAGGCGGGGTGCTCAACATCCTGTATGACGGGGTGAACCCGGAGGCCAGGAGCCTCATTACCATCGGCAAGCTCAGTGGCACCGGGAATCTGGAATTGCAAGGGAGTTCGACCAACACGCTGCAGTTATTCCAACTGGCGGCAGGGGCCGCTGCCGATTTTCACGGCAATCTCACCCTGAGCAATTACAGCGCCGCGTGGGATGGCGATGGGCTGTACGACAACGTGGTGGCGCTGGAAAGCGGCGCTATGGCCCTGAGCGGCAGCATCGCGCTGGATGTGGCAGGCTACTGCGCCGAGGATTCCTTTTTCACCGTGGCCCTGGGCCTGGGTGGCGACTGGAGCATCGGCGGGCTGGACGCGCCGGATTACATTGCCCCCGCGGCGTGTGTATACAGCGGCAGCCTGGTGAAGGATATCAGCGCCATCTGGCACAATCATGAACTGAGCGATTACATCTCCCCGGAAGCGCACACGCTCACCATCGACACGAGCGGCACTCACCATTTCCACGGCAGTCTGCTGGGGCCACTCACCATCATCAAGAAAGGAAGCGGTACCCAGAGTTTCAGCGGCAACACGGGCGGGGGCTGCCACTTTCAGGCCCTGGGCGGCACGCTCAATCTCAACGGCGACACCCGGGCCGCAGCCATCACAATCCAGACAGCCACACTCACCAACACCGGGAACCTGACCACCGCCACACTCAGCATGCAGAACGGCTCACTGAGCGTCACCGGCACGCTGAATGCCACCGCTGGCGATTTCCACGGCTGCAGCACGGTAAGCACCGCCGCCATCCATGGCGGCACCTGGACTCTCCATCTGGAGGAGGTGCACCGCGAAACGGCGGCGCTGAGTCTGGGCAGCGGCACTACCGGCCACATCGGCGCAATCACGCTCGAGTACAACAAGGCCGACATGCTCCGCGGCTGGTACCGCCTGGTGGAAAACGCCGGCGATGTTTCCATTTCCACCGCCATCAGCGGCAACACACGAGTCGATAATGGAGTACTGATGTATTACCTGGCCGATGGCGAGCGCACCCTGCCCCGCGCAGAATCTGCGCATCTGCTCTGGCTCCCCACCGCCGGCACATGGGAAACCGGCACCGGCCACACAGAGCATAGCTGGGCAGGCCCGGATATCAACAGCAATTTCCACGCGGGCGACAGCGTCAGCTTCACGCAGGCGACAGAGGTCGAGCTGGTGGGCGAGCTGCTTCCGTCCGAGGTCACGGTCAGCAACGCGACCGGCTGCGTCTCCTTCACCGGCAGCGGCTGCATCGGCGGGGAGGCCAGGCTCATCAAATCCGGCAGCGGAATCCTGAGCATCAGCGGCGCACACTCCTTCACCGGCGGCACCACGCTGGAGGCCGGTGAGCTCGTCCTCTCACATGCAGAAGCGCTCGGGCGTGGTACAGTGCAGCTCCTGGGCGGGCAGCTGAACCTGAGCGGCCAGGCCATCGGCAATGACATCCGGGTGCAGGGCGAAACCGGAATCACCGGCGGCAGCCAATACACCGGCGAGCTCGTGATGCAGAGCGGAACCCTGCGTGGTGATGCGCTGAATCTGAGCAGCACAGCGCGGCTCTACGGTGGCGAAATTGCCCTGGAACTCACCGGCAGCAGCGGGGTGCAGGTGCTGGGAGATGTGCGGCTGAACAGCGGCAGCAGCTACTCCGGCGCCACCACCATCAGCCGTGGCACGCTTACCCTCGGCCACGCACAGGCGCTGGGCAGCAGCACGGTGGTGCTCGCCGGCGGCTCACTTGACCTGAATCACCTGAACCTCAGCAATACACTGCGGGTGCTGGGCGAGGGCTCACTGCTGAATGCCACCCAATTCAGCGGGCAGATTGAATTGCAGAGCGGCAGGCTCACGGCCGGCACCCTCGGCAGCGGCAGTCTGAGCTGCAGCGGCTCCGCCACCTTGCAGGCGGTAGGCACTCTGCATCTGGCCTCGCCCATCCACAACACCGGGAGCCTGCACATGGAGGGCGTGTTCGATGTGACACCCCTGGCAGAAAGCCGCCAGGCCACCATGGTGGATGCCTATGGCAACACCGGCGGCAGCAGCGGTTTCCAGCGCGATGCCGGCACGAGCATCAGCCTGTTCACCGGTGGCGGCAGTCTCAGCGGCGCGGCAAGCTTCCTGTTCCGCGGCGAGAGCGTGTCCCTCAATGCTCGCGGAGAATGGGCCACCGGAGCCGCCACGCACTATGGCCAGTACCACATCGATTCCGGGCACCAGGTGGCGGTGAGCACCATCCGCGCCGCAGCCGGGGACGCTCTGCAACTCATAACCATGAGCGGCGGGCAGCTCACTGCCGATGAAAGCGCTACCGTTGCGGCAGAGGGTGGCCATATCCGGCTGACGGGTGGCACGCTGAGCGGCAGCTGCGCAGATACCGTCATCACCGCTGCGGGCGGCTCGCTCGGGCTGAGCTTCAGCGGGGAAAGCAGCCTTACCTCCACCTCGGCGGTTCAGCTCACCGGCTGCATCCACAACTCAGGCACACTCACCCTGCAAGGCGAAATCGATGCCTCCGCCCTGCCCCTGGTGGAACAGGCAGCCACCCGCACAGGCGGCACCAGCGCCGCCAGCGGGTTCGCCCGCAGCGCCGCCTTCAGCGTGCAGGTAGTGAGCGGTGGGAGCGTGAATGCCGGAGCCACCATCATCCACGGCGAGAAGCGGCTCACCCTGGGCACAGATGGTCACGCAACCGCTGGCGGCACTGTGGATTACCGCGAATACCTGCTCACAGGCTCCGATACGGCCAGGCTCAGCGATATCCAGCGCCCGGAGCTGCAGCGCATCCGCGTGGAGGGCGGTACCTTCACCGTGGATGCCGATACTGCCGCCCTGCAGACCAGCGGCGGCACCGTGGTGCTGGAGAGCGGCACCATCTCCTGCCCGCTCAGCGGCAGCACGGCGCTGCGCATCACCGGCGCCGGCACGCTCACCGCAGCCAGCACGCACACCGGCGGCACCCTGCTGGACGACGGAGAACTCACCCTCACCACGCCTGGCGCCCTGGGCGCGGGCGATTTCCGCACCACCGGCACCAGCACGCTCTCGGCCCGAGGCTTTACCCTGGAGCTCACCGCCCCGATTCAGAACGATGGGCACCTTACCCTGAACGGGTGTTTCGATGCCACGGCCCTGGCAGCCCCCCGCGAGGCCACCCTGGTGGATGCCTTCGGCCACGAAGGCGGCAGCAGCGGGTTCCGGCGAGATGCCGGCACGGAGTTGCAGCTCATCACCGGGGGCACGCTGAACAGCACCGGCGCGGATATTCGGCTGCATGGCCAGCGCGTCACGCCCGATGCCACGGGCCACGCCTGCCTGCCCGGGGCGCTGCACCTGGACACCTACTGCATCACCGGCGAGCACTGCGTGAGCGTTTCGGATATCATGCAGGCTGCGGCTGGAGAATTGCAACGCATCACCATGGATTCCGGCACCCTGCTGGTGGATGCTGGCACCGATGCCCTGACGGCCACGGGTGGCCTGGTGCAGGTGAAGAACGCCATGCTGGGTGGCACACTGAGCGGAAGCACCCGCGTAGAATTGCTGGGGGATGCTGTGCTCAGCGGGGCAAACTCACACAGCGGCGGCACCACCATTGCGACCGGAAGCCTGCGGCTGGGGCATGCGCAGGCCCTGGGCAGCGGTGCGGTGTACCTCGGCAGCCGCGCCCGCAGCAGCAGCGCCACCCCACGGCTGGATATGGACAATCTGCCCGTGAGTAATCAACTCATCATCAGCGGCAGCAGCGAACTGGCCGGAACAGAGCATTTCACAGGCAGCATCACCATGCAGGAAGGCTCCGAATTGGCCATTGCGCCCGGCGATGTGCTGAACCTGAACAAGGGGCAGACGCTCACCCTGGCCCCGGGCGGCAATACGATTCAAGGCCATGTGAACATGAACGGCGGCACCATCGTGCTCACCGGCGGTGCGCTCACGCTGAATGGCGTGGTCAATTTCAGCGATACGCTCACCCTCGACCTGAGCCGGGTGGGAAATCTGGATTCCGAGATTCTGGTGCTGGATTTCCCTTCCGATTTCGATGCGGAACTCATCAGCATCGTGCTGCCCAAGGATGAGCAGGACAAAGGGTTCGTCTTCAACCCGGAAACCGGCAGACTGACCGTGGAAACAGGCTCCGGCCACAAGCCCGGAACCACCGCGCACTCGCTGGCGCCGCAGCTCAACCGCAACCAGCGCGCGGCTTATGAAGTGCTCCGCCGGCTCTCGCAGGATGCCGTGAGCGGCGAGCTCCGCGGACTGGTGGAAACGGTGGCGGAATCGACCGATGCCGTGGGCATGCGGGAGCTCATGGATCGCGTAAACGGCGCGGGCTACACCGCCCTGGTCAACAGCGTGGCAGATGATGCATTCGCGCAGCTGCAACGCCTGCGCGACCTGGCCGGCACCGCCCACCGGCTGGCGCCACACAGCAACACTGCCGTACTCATCCATGCCTTCAACAGCACTGGCTCCGCCACCGCGCAGCAGCAGGGCTACGACCGCAGCGCCTGGGGCGGCCAGCTCATCGTGGAGCAGCAGGTGCATGAAAAACTCTGCCTCGGGCTCGCCCTGGCCAATGGGCAGACGCGCATCACCCCGGCGGGCGACAACGAACACACCGATACCGCCACGCACCTGAGCGTCTACGCCCTCTACACCGATGAGGAATGGCGACTCCTGCTGGCGGCAGGTATGGGCATGCATGAGTTCTCGCTCTCCCGCCGCCTGGCCGATGGAAGCGATTGCGAGGTGGAAGATGCCAGCGGCAGCTCGGTGAACTTCTGCGTGGAAATATCGCGCGAACTCACCCTGGACAGCGGCTCGGCCCTGTGCCCGTATCTCGCGCTTCAATCCACCACCGCCAGGGTCGATTCCTTCATAGAAAGCGGCAGCACCGCCGCCCTGCTCGCCGGTGAGCAGCAGGCCACCCTCGCCGGGCTGAGCATCGGCACCCGCTACCGCACCACCCTGGCTGAGTCACTGCAGCTCGGGCTGCACGCCGCCCTCACCGCCACCGGCGGCGATACAGAAACCGGGCTCAACATGCGCTTTGCCGGCGCCCCGGAGCATTCCTTCCGCGTCACCTCCGATGAGCGCGACACCCTCGGCCTCCGCACCGGGCTCACACTCGCCCTGCCCCTCAGCCCCGCCGCCACCCTGCACACCGCCACCAACCTGCACCTGCAAAGCAACGCCCACTACCTCGATACCCAGTTCGGTATCATCCTGCATTTCTGATAGCAGCGCGAATATCGCCAAATTGGAATTTGTGGGGAAACTTTGTCGGAGCACGGGACTTCAGTCCCGATTATGCGCACCGTGATTTCGGGACTAAAGTCCCGTGCTCCGACAACGTCAAACATCAATTTGGTGAGTTTTTAGAAGTTCCCAATAGTCCCTCCTCAATTGTCAATTCTCTTTCACCAGTTTCTCAATCTGCTGCTTCAGCTCCCCCAGCTTGAAAACGCCATATTTCTTATAGAAACTGCGCTTGCAAAGCGGCGCCAGCGCGGCAATCACGGCCTTAATCGTCTCTGTCGGCGTATCGGGAAGCGACAGCGCCTCGGGCAGCAGCTCCGCCAGGCGATTATAATCGTGCATGAACCAGTAATACGCCTCCAAGTCGGGCTCCACCCCGCCGTTGGCCACAAGCAGGCGGAAAAACTCCAGCGCCACCCAGACCACACAGGCGCCTTGGCCGCGGCGGATCTCCTGCTCCACCTCATCCAGCAGCAGAGGCATGGGAAACACCGGTTCCTCTTCCTTCCTGCGGCGGCGGTGCTGCCTGCGGCAAAGCTCGAAGGTCCGCTCATACGCCTCGCGCGTCGCATCCTGGTAATACGCCTCGTTCTTCTCCTCCGGCTGCGTGTACCCGGTCTTGAGCCAATGCTGCAGCTGGTACCCGAACTCCTCATTCTTCAGCCCCTGCTCCAGCACAAACTTCTCCAGTTCCTCCCGCGACACTCGCCCCAGAAGTTTCTCCAGCTTCGCAGTCTCGTTATAATCTGTGCTCATAGGTTCGCTCACGCTTTAATAAAAGGTCACAATTTCAGCGTTCATTTACATCTTCGCTTTCAGCAAGAAAGCGCGCCTCGAGCGTATCGATAGCCTGCTGAATCAAAGGCTCGGCTGCGTATGCCTGCATGCCACGAGCCTGTTCTATGAGCTCTTTAACGCGGCCAGCATCCTTTTCCACGCCTATACCTTCTATATAACAAGATACCAACGCCATGCAGCATTGAATATCATTCAGCTCCGCGCCAATTTCCAATGCCGCCACACCTTTCTGCTCATTTTTCCCAGCACCCTTACCCTCAATATAGGCCATACCCAGGCAGAAATAGCCGCGGGGATTGCCGGCCTCTGTAGCCCGCTTGAAATAATCCAGCGCCCGCTTATAATTCCGGCTGACACCGCAGCCCTCGAAATACGCAAGCCCCACCTGGAACAATCCTTCGCCATCCCCCAGATTTGCGGCCTTCTGGTAATATTTCAAAGCCAGGGCAGCATCTGCACGGCATCCCTTGCCGAATTTGTAATTATAGCCCAGGATTAAGCAATTCCGGGCATCATCGGGCACAAACTTATGATATTTCTTCAAATACCGCATGGAGGCCTCTTCATCCCCGAGTTCATGGCACACATCCGCCAAAGTCTCATAATTATGCGGCACCACTCCGCCCAGCTCAAAGCCGCGTTCAAACAACTCTCGAATCTCCTCCAGGCTATGTTCCTCCGCAAAATACTCACGGTAAAGCAAAGCCAGACCGGCCCAGCAAGCGCCGGAGCCACTCTCGCCACCTTTCCGGAAATACTCAGCAGCCTGCTTCGCATCATTATACCCGAAAGCACTGGGGGTATATAACGTTCCTAACAGCATGTAGGCATTCTTTGGCTTGGTTTCAGCCAGCTTCAGCAACCACTGTTCCACGCGAATCCAGTCACATTGCTTCACCCCACCGCTGACAGCCAGCGTGCAATACAACTCCTGCGCCCGTATGTTACCTTGCACGGCATACTCCTCCAGCCACTCCTGCATCATTTCGGGAAGCGACTGTGTTTTGAGCATAAACAACTCCATCAGAGCCATGCGTTCTTTTTCTCCACCCATCGCCGCAGAGGTGAACATTCTGGCCAGCAACTCATCTTCCATATTCTTCCGGGACATAGCAATATGATATCTTTCCGCGCTGAAACTAACAAACTTTCTCAATCAAGGCAATACAACATCCAGTCATCTTACGACGACAACAAATGCTTGCGTGACAGAATTTCTTAACCCAGAATGCACTGCCTCAGCGTTTTCTCACAGCGCAGACATCTGTCCATCTTTCATTTCAGCATTTTCCGGATTCATCAGCGCTCACACCGGCAGCGAGCTTCTCTCGCTTGATTTCAAAAGCTCCCGCCGGAAAACTACCACGCATCGGTTCCTCCGTTAAGGCGACAGTCGACGTCATTGAAATTCGTTGCACGCACAGACGCATACGCAAAAGCTTGAACTCCCCGATTTTTCTGCTACCATATATGAAAATCAGCTCCTGAAAGCGCATGGATTTAACCTTCAACACCGCCCTGATTCAAGGCTACAAAAGCCCCGCCCAGATAGCCAGACGCCTCACCGAAGACTGGCTCGCCCGCAATATGTACTGCCCCATCTGCGGCGCCGAATCCATCCAGACCGCCGAACCCAACGCCCCGGTCAAAGACTACGTCTGCCGGAACTGCCGCGCCCAGTACGAATTGAAAAGCAAAAAATCCACCACCGCCCATTTCAAAAGCAGCGTCGTCGATGGCGTCTACCGCACCATGATTCAGCGCATCACCGCGCTCGATAACCCCAGCTTCTTCTTCCTGCACTACGACCGCTACCAGGTGAACAACCTCATCATTGTTCCCAAGTGCTTTTTCATCCCTGATATCATCCAGAAAAGGCCGCAGCTGAAAGACACCGCAGCACGCGCCGGCTGGGAAGGCTGCAACATCCTGCTGGGTAAAGTCCCGGATTCTGCCAAAATCCCCATCATCCGCAATGGCGAAGTGCTGGATAAAGGAGAAGTTTGCCAGAAATATAACCAGGTCTATTCCCTGCAGACCAGGAGCATCGAGAGCCGGGGCTGGCTGTTCGATGTCCTTCAATGCACCGAAAAGCTCTCCTCCACCTTCACCCTGAATCAGATGTACTCCTTCGTTGAGTCTCTGAAAGCCCGCCACCCCCGCAACAACAACGTCGAAGCCAAAATCCGCCAGCAACTCCAATTCCTGCGCGATAAAGGTCTCATCGAATTCATCTCCCCTGGCGTCTACCGCAAAACCAACTAGCCATGCCCCTCTACATCCTCCACTACGCCACTATCGACGCCGAAGGCCGCCTCTCCATCGATTGCCAAGGCCCTTTCACGACCAAAGAAGCTGCCCTGAAACAACAGGCTACACTCATCACCGCATTCCAAGCCTCTCACAGCCACATTTCAGTCTCCGAAATAGAAGAACATTGCGGCACCTTCCACCGCATCGTATACAACGGGCTGTTAACTGAGCTGCAGTCACATATTGAGGAAATAGAAGCGACAAGAGAGAGTTAAAATAAAGACCTCCTTCTATTGAGCAACAATAGTTCAAAAACAACATATTTCCCCAACCTAATTATTCTTCCTTTAGTGATTCAAACATTTTGATGTAATCGATTTCACTATACTCTCCCTCTGATGAATACGGTCTGGGAGGATACCAATCATCATCGTACTCCTCATCCGGAGGCGTCTTTTCTTCTAATAATTTTTCCAATTCTTTCCTCAATAATCTATAAGAAACACCAAATAATCCACATGGATCAAACCGACACAACTCATCAAGTTTATCAAGTTCCTCTCTAACTTGTTCTGCATCGACAGAGGAATCCTCTTGTATGGACAAATAATTATGTTGCCATTCGTCCGCATCGAAACAGATATCACCATATGAAACCTCGTTTTCATCTAAATCTGACAACAATTCACTTAGAACTGATATTATTTCCAACGTATGAACAGAAGTAAAAGCAGCATCAAAAAAACCATCCAATTCTACCTTCAATTTTTTCTCAATAACTGCACACTTTACAAGTTGAACATAATTATCAACTGAATCTTCAGACACGTCTGAAAAACCTGCAGAAGCTTCATTGTTTAGCAATTTCTGGACAACAAACAGATACTCCCCTTTTATGTCGTAGAAAATATTATAAGTCAACTCTACTAATTCTGCATCACTTACGCCATTTTCAATTACCTGATCAAGCCATTTACATGTTTCATCTACTAATTCCCTTTCAAAATCTCCACGCAACTGAGATAAGGTATTTTTCATCTGTAAAAGTTCATAAAGATGATTAGCCTGACTTGCATAACGTATGGAACTAATCAAAATTCTAAAGAACGAAGGGCATCGACGTATGTACTCATATATAAAGTCTCTTACCCCAGGATTAACGAAGTCAATAATAATTGAGTTCTTATAACCCAAATTTGACTTAATGAAATCCCCTTCGAGAATTTGCAAATCAGCGCTGTACAAAATCGGGTTATCTGAGTATTCTTGTACAATAGCTTCCAAAGTAAAACGCAACACCTCCTCCTTTACTCCATTTGGGAAAGAAGCTAATACCAATAACAATCGTTGTTGATTTTGGGTCAACTCTACATTAAACGCTTGTTCATACACTCCAAATGGGTGCTCAAATCCATTCAATAAAATCTCAGCTAGAACATCTCGACTTGCTGCATCGGCGTTTTTTCTCACGGCCCACTGAACGACTCGAGGATTGAATGATTCATGCTTCAAAACATGCATCAACGCAGATTGATATACATACGCTCTATGTTGTTTCTTGAATAAGCTCTCAATCGCATCTGCTGGTGCTTTATTTACCCACAGATGCTTGTATAAAACCTTTGCTTTCCACATTAAATCAGAAAGCTTGATTTCTAGAACCAATTTCGTTTTTAATTCTTTTGTACCGCTGATGTATCTATACTCTCTACTTGCCTGCTGAAAAATGTATTCACGAGTTGTAAATATCGCCATTTTGTTTTTCGAAGAACGTATCTTCTCAATAAAATTATAAATACTTTTATCCTCGTTTTTATTCAGGCGGTCCCTCAAGAAATTTGAACCCAGAAAGTCATCATACAAAAAAATTTGAGGCCTTTCTACGACATACTTCTGTTCAGCTTCTTTGATATCTGAACCGACATATACAAACTCATAGTTTGAGTTTCGAGTAAAATCCCAAATCAAATTATAGGCGAGACTCGTCTTTCCTATACCTGGGGGACCAGTAATTATCAAGGCCCTTTCATTCTTTAAAATTTTCAATGCATTATCATACAAAGGATGACGAACCATATAGTTCATCGCCTTGACTATTTTTTCGTATTCATACTTTGTTTGATTGTCTATGAACCGATCACAAACCGAGGCAATATGTTGCCTTATCAATTCTGCGTCACCTAACCATAACGAAGGGTACAACATACGAACGTGCTTATGCTTTGCTAAAAGTCCCTCCAAATCTTCCGCTCCATAAATATCATCAGGAGATAATATCTTAGAAAATTCTTGCATTATTTGTGCTTTGTTCATTGGAGATAGAGAACAAGTCGTTGCAATAACGTATTTATTGAAGTTTTGCTTTTCCAATTTTGGTTTCTCTTTCCTCAACTTGCTCATAAGTTCACTGAATGGTCCCGTTATACGTTTGCACTGCACAATTATTTTGCCATTGTCCATGCGCAAATCGATTCCACCATCGGTACCTTCACCAAAGGATTCCACGCGCATACCTAAATGTGCCCCTAATAAATCGCGCGTAATCTCCTCAAATTCTTTTGGAGAAATCTGTTTCCAATCAACAGCCATACTCTAATATATTAAATCGAATGATTTTAACAAAAAGGATATTTCGTCCTCTCTCTTTTTCTAAATATTTTCTCGGCAAACAAATATATCTACAAGATAAGCGGCGGGGCTTTTCAGCCCCGCCGCTTTGGGTTAGTTGGGCGTTATGTTATGAGTAAATTACTCTGACTTGGGTAGTCGTGCGTTTTGTGACTTGGCTGATTACATCATGCCGCCCATGCCACCCATACCGCCCATGTCGCCGGCGCCGCCGTGGCTGCCGCAGGAGCAGGACTTGGGCTCGGGGAGGTCGGTGATGAGGCATTCGGTGGTGAGCATGAGGCCGGCGATGGAGGCGGCGTTCTGCAGGGCGGAACGGGTTACCTTGGTGGGGTCCACCACGCCGGAGACGAGGAGGTCCTCGTATTCATCGGTCACGACGTTGTAGCCCATGGTGGGGGCATCGAGGTTCTTGACCTTCTCCACGATGAGGGCGGCTTCGCGGCCAGCGTTGGCCACGAGCTGGCGGAGCGGGGATTCCACGGCGCGGTACACGATGGCGGCGCCGGTGGCTTCATCGCCGCTGAGGTTCAGGCCGCAAACGGCCTTCTGGGCGCGGATGAGGGCCACACCACCGCCGGGCACGATGCCTTCCTCCACCGCAGCGCGGGTGGCATGCAGGGCGTCGTCCACGCGGTCCTTCTTCTCCTTCATCTCGGTCTCGGTGGCGGCACCGACCTTGATGACGGCCACACCGCCGGCGAGCTTGGCAAGGCGCTCCTGGAGCTTCTCGCGGTCGTAGTCAGAGGTGGTCTCCTGAATCTGGTGGCGAATCTGGGACACGCGGGCGGAGATATCGGAGGACTTGCCGGCGCCTTCGATGATGACGGTGGTGTCCTTGGTGATGACAACGCGCTTGGCCAGGCCGAGCATGTCGACATCTACGTTCTCGAGCTTGAGGCCGAGGTCCTCAGAGATGCACTGGCCACCGGTGAGGATGGCGATATCCTGGAGCATGGCCTTGCGGCGGTCGCCGAAGCCGGGTGCCTTCACGGCGGCCACGTTGAGGGTGCCGCGCAGACGGTTCACCACAAGGGCGGCCAGGGCTTCGCCCTCCACGTCCTCAGCGATGATGAGGAAGGGCTTGCCGCTCTTGGCCACCTTCTCCAGCAGGGGGAGAAAATCCTTCAGGTTGCCGATCTTCTTCTCGAAGATGAGGATGTAGGGGTTCTCGAGCACAGCCTCCATGGTGTCGGCGTTGGTCACGAAGTAGGGGGAGAGGTAGCCCTTGTCGAACTGCATGCCTTCCACCACGTCCAGGGAGGTGTCGATGCCCTTGGCTTCTTCCACGGTGATGGTGCCGTCCTTGCCCACCTTGTCCATGGCCTCGGCGATGATGTCGCCGATTTCGGAGTCCCAGTTAGCGGAAACGGTGGCCACCTGGGCAATCTCCTTGGTGGAATCCACGGGCTTGGAGATGCTCTTGAGTTCCTCCACGATGGCGGCGGCGGCCTTGTTGATGCCGCGCTGCAGGGAGATGGGGTTGGCGCCGGCGGTCACGTTGCGCAGGCCTTCGCGGTAGATGGCTTCGGCCAGCACGGTGGCGGTGGTGGTGCCGTCGCCGGCGATATCGTTGGTCTTGCTGGAGACCTCGCGAACGAGCTGGGCGCCCATGTTCTCGTAGGCGTCCTCGAGCTCAATTTCCTTGGCCACGGTCACGCCGTCCTTGGTGATGTTGGGGGAACCGAACTTCTTGTCGATGACGACATTGCGGCCGGCCGGCCCCAGGGTGCTCTTCACAGCCTTGGCGATTTTGGTCACACCGTTGAGCAGGCTCTGGCGAGCGGATTCGTCGAATGAAAGTTGCTTAGCCATAATTTAAGTGAATAATTAAAAGTGAATAGTGAATAATTTATTAGTCGATGATGGCGAGGATATCGGACTCGCTGAGGATGGTGTAGGTGGTGCCGTTGAGGGTAACCTCGGTGCCGCCGTACTTGGTGATGAGCACCTTGTCGTTCACGGCCACGTTGAAGGGGATGAGGTTGCCGTCCTTATCGCGGCCGCCGGTACCGATGGCGCGCACGATGGCTTCCTGGGGCTTCTCCTTGGCGGTATCGGGCAGGAACAGGCCACCTGCGGTCTTGGTCTCAGCTTCCACTCGCTCCACGAGCACTCGATTTCCTAATGGTTTGATCATAATAATGTAGTATGTTTGTTTTGTTGAAAATGTTTTTAGTTTTATTTGGTGGCAGCGTTCTGAAGTTTCTGCGCGATAGCGGGTACTTTCACTTCGTACTTCGCACCTCGTACTTCGTACCTCAGAACGCTGCGCGTTCTGAAATTACTCATCGACCACTTCGGCGTCCACCACCTTGCTCTTGGCCTTGCGGGGGCCGTTGTCGGCGGAGGAATCGCAGCCGGCATCGCAGGAGCCACCGGCGCAGCCACCCTGCTGGGCAGCAGCGGCCTGAGCGGCGGCGTTCAGCTCAGAGAGGGTCTTTTCGAGCTCCTCGGTCAGCTGCCTGGCCTTGGCCACGTCCTTGGCCTCGGCGGCCTTCTTCAGGGCGTCCACCTTCTCCTGGATGGGCTTCACCAGCTCGGCAGGGGCCTTGTCGCCCATGTCCTTGATCTGGCGCTCCACGTTGTGGGCGAGGGAGTCGGCCTTGTTGATGACCTCGATATCCTCAGCCTTGCGGCGGTCTTCCTCGGCGTGGGCCTCGGCTTCCTTCTTGGCGCGCTCAATCTCATCCTTGGAGAGACCGGAGGAACCCTGGATGGAGATATTCTGCTCCTTGCCGGTGTTCTTGTCCTTGGCGGTCACCTTCAGGATACCGTTGGCGTCCATATCGAAGGTCACCTCAATCTGGGGCACGCCGCGGGGGGCGGGCTGGATGCCGTCCAGCTTGAAGTTGCCGAGCAGCTTGTTGTCGTTGAACATCTTGCGCTCGCCCTGGCAGATGCGGATATCCACGGCGGGCTGGTTATCAGCAGCGGTGGAGAACACCTGGCTCTTGCGCACGGGGATGGTGGTGTTGCGGTCAATCATGGGGGTGGCAATGCCGCCCATGGTCTCGATGGAAAGCGTGAGCGGGGTCACGTCCAGCAGCAGCACGTCATTCACCTCACCGGAAAGCACGCCGCCCTGCGTAGCGGCACCCATGGCCACCACTTCGTCCGGGTTCACGCCCTTGTGCGGCTCCTTGCCGGCCAGGCGCTTGGCCATCTCCTGCACGGCGGGCATGCGGGTCATACCACCCACGAGCACGAGCTCGTTGATATCGCTGGTGCTCAGGCCGGCGGCGGCGATACACTCGCGGACCGGGCGGGCGGTGCGCTCCAGCAGGTTCTCGGTGAGCTGCTCCAGCTTGCTGCGGGTCAGCGTGAGCTGGATGTGCTTGGGGCCGGTAGCATCCATGGTGATGAACGGCAGGGAGATATCATAGCTCTGGGTGGAGGAGAGGGCAATCTTGGCCTTCTCTGCCTCTTCCTTGATGCGCTGCAGGGCGTCCATCTGCTTGGAGATATCCATGCCCTCGCGGCTCTTGAATTCGGCCAGCACCCAGTTGATGACAGCATTGTCCCAGTCATCACCACCCAGGTGGGTATCACCATCGGAAGCCTTCACCTCAAACACGCCGTCGCCGATTTCCAGCACGGAGATATCGAAGGTACCGCCACCGAGGTCATACACGGCAATCTGCTCGTTGCTGCCCTTGTCCAGGCCATAGGCCAGAGCGGCGGCGGTGGGTTCGTTGATGATGCGGCGCACCTTCAGGCCGGCGATTTCACCGGCGGCCTTGGTGGCGTTGCGCTGGGCATCGTTGAAGTAGGCGGGCACGGTGATGACAGCCTCGGTGATGGTCTCGCCCAGCTTGGCCTCGGCATCAGCCTTCAGCTTGCCGAGAATCATGGCGCTGATTTCCTGGGGGGAGTACACCTTGGTCTCGCCGGCCACTTCCACCTGGATGTGGGCGTCGCCATTCGGGGCCTCCACGATGGTGTAGGGCACCTTCTTGTCATCCGCGGTCAGCTCGGCATACTTGCGGCCGATGAGACGCTTGGCGGAGAACACCGTGTTGCGGGGGTTGGTCACGGCCTGGCGCTTGGCAGCCTGGCCCACGATACGCTCGCCGGTCTTGGTGAACGCGACGATGGAGGGGGTGGTACGTGCGCCCTCGCTGTTTTCCAGCACAGTGGCCTGACCGCCATCCATGACGGCCATGCAGGAGTTCGTCGTACCAAGGTCAATACCGAGTATCTTGCTCATGGTTTATTGTCTTTCTATTTTATTTGTTGTTTGTTTTTAGAAATCGGTCGGTCTGCACTCGCGCAGACGTTCTTACCTTCACTGTTGCAAATTCCGTGCCAACTTTGGCACGCGAACACAAAGCAAGAGCGTATATGCTTATAATTAAGAACTTGGTGCATTGTCATATATTTTCAGCAAGCCAAGTCCGGCGCGCTTACTGTGAGACAAAATGCCGCAGACGCACAAATTGCCGCAGCCGCCACCGCGGCATTCTGCCGCAGCGAAATAACGCCGCTCTGCCCGATAAATTGATGTTTGTAGTTGTCGGAGCACGGGACTTCAGTCCCGAAATCTCAGTGCACGGAATCGGGACTGAAGTCCCGTGCTCCGACAAAGTTTCCCCACAAATTCCAATTTATCGCTTCGCTCATGCGTATGATGTGTGGGGGAAATCAGACCCGGAGCGGTGTGCAAAAGCGCAAAATTAAAACACCCTGTCGGCGGGACCGGACAGGGTGTTTGAAAAAGGTTCAATCGAAGCGAGGCTTACATGCCATCGGGTTCGAAGCGGCTGTTGTTGGTGCCGTGGTAGTACATACCGTGAGCACCCACGGGGATGTAGCCATACTGCTGGGACACCGGCTGGGTCACAGAGTAGAGCTGGCTGGTGCCATCGATCTGCACGGTGAGGGTCTGGCCCTTGGTGTTGCCCATGGAATCAGTCAGGTAGCGACCGGCAAGAGCACCGGCAGCACCGAAGCCCAGAGCGGACACCACGCGACCGGAACCACCGCCCAGGAGCTGGCCGGCACCGGCACCGAGCACGGCACCCACGCCCGTGCCAAGGTTCTTGGCAGTGCTGGTGGTCTCAATGTTCACATTCTTGGCAGCCACCACCGTAGCGGGGAAAGCCTGAGCACCGTAGCCCACCTTGTTGGGGGACACGTTGTTGCCATCCACCATGGTGGAGCAGGAGGTGGTAAGCAGGGCGACACCTGCAACCAGAGCTGTAGCGATGTAGTTCATTTTCATATGCGTATAGAATGGGTTATATGGTAAAAGATTCCCGGGGGACACTGTCATGTTACCCCAGAGGAGAGGGTGGCGTCAAGTGCATTTACGCATTGTGACACACAGTTCTCACCGATACAGGCGCACCGGCGGGAGAGTTTGACGTAAAGAAAAGCAAAAAAGTCAGAAATTTGGCTTGCAATTACAATCATTCTGATGTATAAACGGCCACCTCATATCCGCAGTGATGCGGAGCTAACCTTTACAAAACACACTATATATGTCCAAGCACTCCACACTCAAGGCTACTGGTACCGTCGGCGGCAAGCGTTCTGTTCTCAAGCGTTTCGAGCGCGTGAAGCTCATGAAGGAACGCGGTCAGTGGAAGGAAGGCCAGAGCCCCATCGGCCTGCCCAAGACCAAGTTTGAAGCTTAATTGGCCCCTCACGAGAGGGAACTCACATTTTCTGGAGCCCCCCGGTTGTGGCAACCGCGGGGCTTCTTTATACACTGTAAGTTTAGAGAAATCTACTATGTCTGAAGATACTGGCTACCCCGCAGCCCCTGAGGGCAGCGTGCGCCTGAATAAGTTTCTTGCCATGTGCGGCTACGAGAGCCGCCGCGCCGCGGACCGCCTCATTGCCGAGGGCCGCGTGGAGGTGAATGGCAAGGCCGTGGATACCCCCGGACTGCGCGTGATGCCCACTGATTTTGTGCGAGTGGACGGTCGCCGCGCCGTACCGCAGGAGGAAGTGGTCATCCTGCTGAACAAGCCGCGAGGCTATGTGTGCAGCCGCGAGGCCCAGGGCGCCATCGGCACCGTGTATGACCTGCTGCCCGCCAAGTACCGGCACGCCAACTATGTGGGCCGACTGGATGCCGACAGCGAAGGTCTGCTTATTTTCACGAACAACGGCAGCATGAGCCAGAACCTGGCCCACCCCAGTGGCGGCGTGGAAAAGGAATACTGGGTCACACTTGACCAGGCATTCGACAGCAGCGTGCTCATCCAGCTGCTGAAGGGGGTGCGCATCCCGGAAGGCCAGGCCAAGGCCAAATATGTATCCCGCCTTTCCGCCCGCCGTGCGTGCGTGGTGCTGGAGCAAGGGCTGAAGCGCCAGGTGCGCCAGATGTTTGCCTGCCTCGGCCTGCGCGTCAAGAAACTGGTGCGCGTGCGCATCGGTTCCCTCTGGGGTGGCGACCTGGAGCCCGGGCACTGCCAGCTCATGAGCGCAGAACAGATTGCCCTGGCCGGCACCAACCCGCGCCGCCGCAAGGGGCTCATGGGCGCAAAACAAGTGTTCAAGCCGCGTCCTAATCCCACCGCCGGCAAGCAGGCTGAGGAAGATGAGGACGAAGGCTACGTGTTCAACCCCGCCGACTTCGAAACTGAGGAAGAAGCCCTGGGCATCGCGACCAAGTTCACGGAGGGAGAGTCCTTCGAGCCTGAGCGCGAGGATTCCCGCCGCCCCTTCGGCCGCGCCCCGCGCAACCGCCGCGAGGATTCCCGCAGCTTCGGCGACCGCAAGCCCTTTGGCGAACGCCGCAGCTTCGGTGAGCGCAAATCTTTCGGCGAGCGCAAGAGCTTCGGTGAGCGCCGCTCCTTCGATGGTGAGCGCCGCAGCTTCGGCGAACGCAAGAGCTTCGGCGAGCGCCGCTCCTTCGATGGTGAGCGCCGCAGCTTCGGCGAGCGCAAGAACTTCGGCGAGCGCCGCTCCTTCGATGGCGAGCGTCGCAGCTTCGGCGAGCGCAAGAGCTTCGGCGAGCGCCGCTCCTTCGATGGCGAGCGCCGCAGCTTTGGCGAGCGCAAGAACTTCGGCGAGCGCAAGAACTTCGGCGAGCGCAAGTCCTTTGGTGAGCGCCGCAGCTTCGGTGAGCGCAAACCCGCCTTCGGAGACCGCAAGCCCTTCAACCGCAATGGCGGTGGGCGCAGCTCCGGCGGTTTCCGCCGCGGCGAATAAGCCACCGCAATTCCCTTTACCGGTGCTGATTTAACATCGTCAGCACCGGTTTTTCTTTCAACACCTGCCTTTTCCCAGAATCATAAACCGTATGAAAGCCCCCTGGATTCTCGCCGCCCTGCTTACCCTGCCCCTGCTGGCGCAGGAGACAACCACCCCCGCCCTCTCCTGCAATGATGAGCGAATGGAACAAAGCCTGGCAGAACTCAAAGCAGAAGCAGAAAAGGGAGACGCCTACTCCCAGCGGCAGGTCTACCTGCGCTATGCCATGAAAGGCCACCGCGCGCAGGCAGCGGCCTGGGCAGATAAGCTCATTGAGAATCTCACGCAGAAAGGCCAGGCCGGCGACCAGAAAGCCATGTGGCTGCTGGCCCGCATGTTCATGACGGGGGATGAGGTCATCCCGGCGGATATGGCGCGCAGCGTGGAATGGTTCAACCGCCTCTCCGCCGCGGGGGAGCCCTCCGCCGCGTTCATCCTGGGTGACCTGTACACCAGGCAGAACAGCCCGGAGGCCGCCAGGTCTGCCTATGCCAAGGCCTACGCCATCTACAGCGATATGGCCGCCAAGGGGGACACCGAGGCCCTCTACTGGCAGGGCTACATGGAGCTGAATGCCCTGGGCACCATGCAGAACGCCAAAGACGGCATTGCCCGCATGGAACAGGCTGCCGCCGCCGGTGCCCTGCCCGCAGCCTACCAGCTCTTCAAGGTCTATACCACCGGAATCGGCACCCCGGCAGATGAGGCCAAAGCCCTCGCCTACGCCACCCAGCTGGCCGACCAGGGCAAGGACGCCCAGATGGCCTATGTGGTGGCCGATGCCTACCTGAAAGGCAAGGGAATCCCCAGGGATGAGGCGAAAGGCATGCAGTATCTGGAAAAAGCCGTGGCAGCGCAGGTGCCGGCCGCGCTCTACCACAAAGCCTGGATGCTCCAGGAACAAGGCAAGCACCGGGAAGCACTGGAAGGCTACCGCGCCGCCGCCCAGCAGGGCCATGCCGATGCCGCAGTCAAAGCCGGTTCCATGCTCATCTTCGGGGATGGGGTGGAAGCCGACTCTGCGGAAGGGCTCAAGATTCTCCAGTATGCCATCAGTGCGCTGGAGAGCCCCTTCGCCCCCTACGAACTGGGCCGCTACTACGACAGCGTGGGCGAGGGAGCCCTGGCCGATGAATACTACATCACCGCCAGCAACCGCGGCTACCCCGCCGCCATGGCCCGCCGCGGCCTGCTCCACCTGGACCCCACCTCCGGCCTTACCTGGAACCCCACAGCCACCTACCACTGGTGGAAACTCGGAGCCGATGCGGGGGATGAAACCTGCACCCTCTACCTGCGTCTCTACCTCTTCGTCTTCGTTCCCCTGCTCCTCATCCTCATCTTCGGCCTGCCGCTCTATTTTGTCCATTACATGGTCAAACGCCGCAACGAACAGGAATGATTCGCAAATGACTACTTGCAGTCTGAAGCAAAACCTGCTAGAATACGCTTACAACATTATGGCAACACAGCTCGAACAACTCAAAAAATTTACTACCGTAGTGGCAGATACCGGAGACTTCCGCCAGATGGAGGAATTCGCCCCGCAGGATGCCACCACCAATCCCTCCCTCATCCTGGCAGCCGCCGCCAAGCCTGAATACCGTCCTATCCTGGATGCCGTAGTGGCTGATTTCAAGGCAACTGTGGCTAACCCCGCCGAGAAGGTCGGCGAACTGATGGACCGCGTCATCGTAGCTTTCGGTCTGGAAATCCTCAAGCGCGTGCCCGGCCGCGTGTCCAGCGAGGTGGATGCCCGTCTCTCCTTCGACACGGAAGCCACCGTGCAGAAAGCCCGCGAGATCATGGCGCTGTACGAAGCAGCCGGCATTCCCCGCGAGCGAGTGCTCATCAAGATTGCCGCCACCTGGGAAGGCATCCAGGCCGCCCGCCAGCTGGAGCTGGAGGGCATCCACTGCAACCTGACCCTGCTGTTCAGCCTGGTGCAGGCTGTGGCCTGCGCCGAAGCCGGCGTGCGCCTCATCTCCCCGTTCGTGGGTCGCATCCTGGACTGGTATGTAGCCGCCACCGGAGAGAAATACACCGCCGAGACCGACCCGGGCGTCATCTCCGTGCGCACCATTTACAACTATTACAAGAAGTTCGGCTACCCGGTGCAGATCATGGGCGCCAGCTTCCGCAACACGGGCGAAATCCTGGCCCTGGCCGGGTGCGACCTGCTGACCATTTCCCCGGGGCTGCTGGCCGAGCTGGCTGCCACGGAATCCGAGGTGGTGCCGCAGCTCTCCCCCGAAGCCGCCGCTGCGAGCGATATCGAGCGCATCCCGGCAGATGAGAAGAGCTTCCGCTTCCTCTTCAACGAGGACGCCATGGCCACGGAAAAGACGGCCGAAGGCATCCGCAAGTTCTCCGCAGACATCCGCAAGCTGGAATCCCTGCTGGCTTCCATGCTCTAACATAATCTCAATCACATAATCATCATGAAAATACTCGTTACCGGCGGTGCCGGTTATATCGGTTCACATACGGTGCGCCAGCTCGTGAAGAGCGGTGCCGATGTGACAGTGCTGGACAGCATGGTGTACGGCCACCAGGCCGCCATCGTGGACAAGGAAGTAACACTGGTCAAGGGAGACCTGGGCGACCCCGCCGTGGTTTACCCGCTGCTGGTGAACGGCAAGTTCGATGCCGTGGTGCACTTTGCTGCCTTCATCCAGGTGGGCGAGTCCGTGACCGACCCGCTGAAGTACTATGAGAACAACATCGCCAAGCCCCTGGTGCTGCTGCGCGCCATGATACTGGCCGGCTGCAAGCGCTTCGTGTTCTCCTCCACCTGCGCCACCTACGGTGTGCCCACCCAGGTGCCGATTCCTGAGACCGAGAAGCAGGACCCCATCAACCCCTACGGCGGCTCCAAGTATATGCTGGAGAAGGTCTGCAAGGACTGCGACCGCGCCTATGGCCTCAAGAGCGTGTTCCTGCGCTACTTCAACGCCTCCGGTTCCTCCGTGGACGGCGTCATCGGCGAAGACCACGAGCCGGAATCCCACATCATCCCGGTGATTCTGCAGGCTATCAAGGGCGAGCGCCCCGGCATCACCGTGTTCGGCACCGACTACGACACCCCGGACGGCACCTGCATCCGCGACTACATCCATGTGGATGACCTGGCCGATGCCCACCTGCGCGCGCTGGATTACCTCATGAAGGGTGGCGAGACCAACTGGTTCAACCTGGGTACCGGCAACGGCTTCTCCGTGAAGCAGATTATCGAAGCCGCCGAGAAGGTGACCGGCATGAAGGCACCCGTGACCTACGGTCCCCGCCGCGAAGGCGACCCCGCCCGCCTGATTGCCGACTCCCGCAAGGCTGCCGAAATCCTCGGCTGGATTCCCAAGTACCAGGACGTGACCCAGATTGTGGAAACCGCCTGGAAGTGGCACAACGGCCCCCGCGGCGGCCACTATTGATAAGATTCTTACAATCCTCCCAATCCCGCATTCATAATGAATGCGGGATTTTTTGCATTCAAAAAATAAAGGCTATGCCCTGCCGCAGAAATACAAAATGGGGAACCTCTAAAAACTCACCAAATTGATGTTTGTCGTTGTCGGGGCACGGGACTTCAGTCCCGAAATAACGGTGCTTCCAATCGGGACTGAAGTCCCGTGCTCCGACAGAGCGGGTGGTCTTGAGTTTTTGGAGATACCCCGATACGGACAGCAAGTGCGAAAGTTCCATATCCCTGAAAAAGGCTCAGCAATCAGGCCTTTATCAGTTCCCCTGCTCGCGGCGCTGGCGGAGGTATTCCATGCGCTCGGAAATGCGGAGTTCGAGACCGTTCCGGGTGGGATGGTAGTAGACACGGCCCTCAGGCAGGTAGGCCTGGGGCACAAAGTGGTCGTCGAAATCGTGGGCGTATTTGTACTGGGTATCCTCCTCAGCCACGCCGCGGAGCCTGGCGAGTTTCTTGCGGGTGGGGGTGGCCAGGTGGTCCGGCACAGCCAGGGTGCGGCCCTCCTTCACATCCTTGAGGGCGGCGTTCACACCCATGTAGGCCGAGTTGCTCTTGGGAGCCGTGGCAATATACACCGTGGCATGAGCCAGGGGGATGCGGGCCTCGGGCATGCCGACCATCTCCGCAGCCCGGGCGGCATCCAGCGCCACGCGCAGCGCGTTGGAATCCGCCAGCCCCACGTCCTCGCTGGCGCAGATGACCAGGCGGCGGGCAATGAAGCGGATATCCTCCCCTGCATTCAGCATGAAAGCCAGCCAGTAAAGCGCGGCATCCGGGTCGCTGCCGCGCATGGATTTGATGAAGGCGGAAATCGTATCGTAGTGGCCATCCCCTGCGCGGTCATATTTCACCGCCTTTTTCTGGATGGATTCCTCCGCCACCGCCAGGGTCACATGAATCTGCCCCCCTGCCCCGGGAGCAGTGGAAAGGGCCGCCACCTCCAGCGCGGTGAGCGCCTTACGGGCATCGCCATCGGCTTTGATGGCAATATGCTCCAGCGCCTCATCATCCAGCAGCAGCGGGAGCCTGCCCAGGCCGCGCACCTCATCCGCTGCCGCGCGGCGAAGAAGGGCCACAATCTCATCATCCGGCACCGGCTCCAGCGGGAAAATCTGGGAGCGGCTGAGCATGGCAGAGTTGATGGCAAAATACGGATTCTCCGTGGTGGCGCCGATGAAGCGCACCGTTCCCTTCTCCAGATGCGGCAGCAGCACATCCTGCTGGGCCTTGTTGAAGCGGTGCAGCTCATCCACAAAGAGGATGGTTTTCTGCCCGTGGATGGCCATGCGGGTGCGGGCTTCCTCAATCTTGGCGCGAATCTCGCTCACGTTGGATTCCACGCCGTTGAGCATCACAAAAAACGCACTGGTGCAGCGTGCAATGACATAGGCCAGGGTGGTCTTGCCCACACCCGGCGGGCCATAGAAAATGAGCGAGGAGAAGCGGTCTGTCTCAATGGCGCGGCGGAGCAGCTTTCCCTCGGCCAGCAGGTGTTTCTGCCCCGCAACCTCAGCCAGTGATTCGGGACGCATGCGGGCGGCCAGGGGCATCTGCTGCTGCTCGTCTGCCGGGGTCCGGGGCGTTTCGCCATGCGGGGTGAAGAGGTCGTACTGCATGGTTCATTATACGTGAGGCGCAGCGGAGCGCAACTGACGGAAGATTTCGCTCTGCCGCTGCTGAAGAGGAGCCAGGGTAGTCTCGTAATCGGCCACACGCTGGCGGGGCCCGGTATACAGGCGGCGATAGGCAGCCACTCGCGAAACAATCATATCCTGCACCAGATCAGACATGTGGGTAGAAAAGCACTCGCGAAGCGGCTCGGCCTCCTTCCGCATCATGCGACAAATTTTTCGGACCACCAGGATATGAATCAAGGTACCCAGCAACCAGAAAGCAGCCGAAATCCCCATGAAGATGAGGGCCAGGCTCTCCAACATGCACACCCCCAACAGCCCCGCAACAATAAGAGACAGGCACATGCTGGTGGTAAAAAAGCGCATCCATTCCACCTGGCACTTGAACAAGGCGGCAAAGTGGCTGCGAACCTTCAGCATGCGAAAAGGCTCATGCAGGGAATTCTGCAGGCGCAGGCGCAGCTCAGAAAGCTCTTTTTCCAGTTCAGAATCCGGGAACTCACCGATTTCGCACTGCAGGGCCTGCTTCATGCGCGGGCGCACACTGCGCCAGTGGCCATTGCAGGAATGAACAAATTGCTTATCCAGTTCCTCCTGCTGCTGCATGACATCCTGCAACACCAGATTATAGTACAACTCCTCCGAGGCAGAGGCATAACTTTCAAGCCGCAGCAGAACTACCGGCGAAAGGAACCACCCCATACTGCGGCGAAGATGATGCAGAAGCCTGGGCATGCACCGCTGGGCAGAGGCCGAATAATTCAGCACGCAATTGCGAACACCCTGCTTCTGCCGATTCTGGAAATTATCAATCTCCTGCTCAATACTCTGCAGGAATCCACTATCGGTGCGGGCCACGGCATCGCGTGCCTTCAGAATACTGCCTTGCTTATAAAGCAGGTCTCCGCCGCGCTTCATCACCTCGCGTATCGCAATGCGCAGACCACCGGAAGAACGCTCCACCGCCGCCACTACTTTGGTTCCGAAATCATCCGCCAGCGACTGGTTGGTCGGATTCAGCTGATAAACGGGAATTACCCTGCCGATGCGCTCCTGGCAGAGATTCCGCACGGAATCCGCCAGCGTGACGGACTGCTCTGCGCTGAGCGAATCCGTGTGCGTGATGGCTACCAGGCAGGCAGGCCCGCCCTCCACCGGAAGCGGCGCCAGCATCTCCCACACGGGAGAAGCCTGCACCGCGCGCGCATCCACCACGGCCACGACTGCATCCGCCCCAGGCAGCATGGGAGCCACGGCTTCCGCCACAGCAGGATTTTCGCAGCCGCGGGTGTCCACCAGTTCCAGGCCATAAAGATTGGGTTCAGGCAAAAAGCGGCAGTGGCTGGCATCCCCGTCATTATTCATATAGCGCCAGCGCGTGTAGTGGTGCACCGGCGCCACACGTGTCAGCACCGGCACCCCGAGCATGCCGGCCAGCAAGGTGGATTTGCCGCTGTGCCCGGCGCCAATCAGCACGATGCGGCGGTCATGACCCATCAGCTCAATGGCCTCCAGCAAGGATTCCTTAACAGATTCAATGGATTCATCATCAATAGCATCACAAAGCTCCACAGCCTGCTGCGCCCAATAGCGCACCTGGCTTTCCTGAACTCTGTAGCAGCGTTTTAACATGATGACGGGGAATTATAGCCCCCCCTGCAGAGATTGTCCACACAAAAACACGTTCCGCACGGGGTAATGCTGCACAAAATCAATGGGGCGGATTCGTGTAAATTGGGGACGGGATATCATCCAGCTGCGCGCGCGGTTCAGGAGCATCGGCCGGCGCCGGAATGGGGCCCTTGACCAGTTCCTGCTGCAGGGGAGAAATCCCCGGAGTTTCCGTCTTCTGGAAAGCCTGGGGGAAAAACGCCATAGCGCGCTCACGCGCCTCCATAATTCCCTGCGCCGTCGGCTTGATGCCGGGCACATCGTCAAAATTCACCGCGCGGCGGAAAATGCGGGGATCCGTCCCGAACACCATATAACGGTGCACCTGCAGCGGGTCTTCGAGCGTGGTCACCTTCTTTTCCAGCACGGTGAAAGCCGCACCGATTCCCTGCTCCCGCAGCGAAGCAAGCATGGGCGGTGTATGATAACCACCAGGGAAACAGAAGGTGCTGCAATTCCCGAACAAGGATTTGATTTTCTCAATGGAATCCGGGATTTCCTGCTTGAGCTGAGCAGCATATTCAGGCGAATCCTCAGCAAAGCGCTTCCACTGGCTGGGGTAAAGATGAGTGGTGGAATGGCTGCCGATGGTAGCCCCAGAGGCTATCATTTCCCGAATCTGCTCCGGAGACATGGATTGCCCCCGACCGCTCAGATAGGTGGTATACAGGAAAAGCGTGAAAGGATACCCGTAAGCCTTCAGCACCGGGAATGCATCTGTATACACACTGCGCCAGCCATCATCAATCGTGATGAGCACGCAACGCTCCGGCAGGCAGCGGTCTCCCAGAAGCCAGTCCAGGAAATCCTGCATCGTGATGACGGTGAGCCCCGCATCCTTGATATACTGCATCTGCTGGCAGAACTCAGAGGTGCGCATGAGCATCTCGCTCACCGGTTTTGTATTGCTGAAATTATGATACCCGAGCACCGCCACGCGGGTCTGGGAGCGTGGCACCACCGGCTGGGGAAACTCGCGGGAAACCCAGTCTCCACCGGGGGTGCGTCTAATCAGAGTACCGGCTGCCGGCTTAGTGCTCACCGGGCGGGGAGTCAGCACCGGGTCCTTGAAATCCGGGAGATGAACCGGCTCCAGCACCGGAGCCGGAATGGGAGCCTCAGCCGTGTTGCCCTGCCCCACAGCCAATCCGGCCAGCGGCTCCACCACCGGAGGAAGGGGCGGTTGTTCCGCTTCATCGGCTGCCGAGTTGCCGTTGAAAGCGGGAAATGCAGCCGCCGCAGACTCAGGAGAAGCAACCTCCACCGGGCGGGAAACCGGATGCTGCGCCGCCACCGTGGAGCGCACCTGGTCCAGCACCCTGGCATCCTGCGCCGGGTCACCGAAATTCACAGCGGCGGCAAAGGAGGGCATATCACTCACCATGTTGCGCTCCAACATATAGGACGGCTCCTCCCGCTGCACCTTGCCGGCATTCAGTCCAAAAGCCACCTTGTAACCATAGATGGGGAGATTCTCCGCCATGCCGGCATTGGCATAACCACGGGGGTATGCAAACGCCTGGCAACTACCGAACGTAGAAACAATCCGTTGAGCCTGAAGCCCAAGCTCACGCTCTGCCATCTTCTGCGCGGCATCCGGGCCGGACTGCTCAGCGAATGTCCAGTCGCATGCCAGCGGACGGCTCAGGCTAAGGCTGCCGATAGTGGCACCGGCCCGCTGCATTTCCAGCAACTTATCCGTGCCAAGCACCGCAGAACCGGGCTTGAAACAACGCCCATCCACAAACAGGACAAAGGGGAACCCATGCTCCCGGAGCACGGGGAATGCCACCGTGTAGGCAGCGGCATCAGCCTCGTCCAGGGTAATCAGGACCGAACGCTCCGGCAGTGTGGCACGCCCCTGTTTCCAATCGATGAACTGCTGCAGAGAAATGGGGGTAAGCCCCTGCTCCTTCAGATAGCGCATCTGCGCGGCAAAAGTTGTGGCGTCCATACCACCGGCTCCCTCTGCCGCTGCAAACGCACCATAGCGCAGCACCGAAACAACTGATGCAGAAGCCGCCGCAACATCAGGCCCGGCGGCACCAGCCTGCTGAGCCTCCAGCGGCCAGACCAAGGCCGGGAGCACAAAAAGGGACAGCCGGGAAAGATACCGAATCATGCTGACTCAAGAGTACCACAACAGGCCGTTTTTGCAAGGCTTTTCCTTAGCGTCCGGGCACCATTTCGAAGCTGAAGCCTTTGAGGTATTCCGTCTCGGGGATATTCAGCAGGATGGGGTGGTCCGGGCTCTGGCCGTGCACGTGGGTCTGGCGCAGGGTGCAGTGGCCATCCACCGCAGCATCACAGATGGTCTGCTTGAACAGATTTGCGCTGATATGGTGGGAGCAGCTGAAGGTGGACAACACACCACCCACAGGCAGCATCTGCATGGCACGCAGGTGAATTTCCTTGTACCCGCGCAAGGCGCCGTTCAGGCTCTTCTTGTTGCGGGTGAAGCTGGGCGGGTCAAGGATGATGAGGTCCCACTTCGGGTCTGCGCCGTTGCGCACCTTGTCACTCTCGCGCTTCAGAAAATCAAAGGCATTCTCAGCAATGGCCTCAATCTCCACACCGTTCAACTCTGCATTCTTGCGCACAGAAGAAATGGCGTCCTCCGAGATATCCACCGCCGTCACGCTGGCAGCACCGGCCTTGGCGCAGGCCAGGGCAAAACCGCCCTGATTGCAGAAGCAGTCCAGCACACGGCGGCCGCGAGCCAGGCGGGCGACCTCCTGGTAGTTCTGCAGCTGGTCAAGATAGAGTCCGGTCTTCTGCCCCGTGGCCAGGTCAACCATGAACTTGATACCGCGGCCCTCTGCCACGAAAGGCTCCGGCTGCTCACCCAGGGCCACGTAGGTCTCCTGCTCAATACCCTCCGCCACGAGCATGGGGGAATCATTGCGCACGATGATGCAGCGGGGATTAAACAAATCCCCCAGAATATCCTTGATAAGCCCGAGACGCTGGTACATCGCCATGGTCAGTGTCTGCACCACCAGCACATCCGCATAGCGGTCAACGATGAGTCCGGGCAGGCCATCGCTCTCGCTCCACACCAGGCGCATCATTTCCTCACCGGGCAGCCAGCGTTCGCGCAGCATAGCCGCCTGAGAAATACGGCGGGCAAAGAAATCGCGGTCCAGGTCCTGCTTGCGGCGGGAGAAGCGGCGGGCCACAATCTGGGAGTGAGGATTATACATGGCAGACCCCAGGTAATGGTCGCGCTGATCCTTGAGCAGCACCACATCACCGGGCTTCGGATTCCCGAAAACCGTGCGAACCTCAGTGCCATACACCCAATCGTGTCCGTGGAAGATGCGCGCCTTCGGCGCTATGATGAGTCCTGCCATAACGCGCGTACCATACCGCAATTGCTGCTGCGTGTCAAGTTTTTCAATTTTAACCCAGGGCAGACGCATTAGAAAGTTCGTGTCATGACCTTATGGCACAAACATACGGTGTGAATTTAGGCTTATAAAGTTAACGCAAATTTCTTACCACGTTGCATTTAGATGCGTTTCGTGTTATAATGCAGAAATGTATATTCTTATTGACCAGTTGGAAGCAGTTGAAGATCCAAGAACAGGCAATGCTAAGCGGCATAAGCTGGGGGATATTCTCTTTATTGCCATCGCTGCC
>JAFSFD010000009.1 GCA_017435365.1 Akkermansia sp.
GCGATCGAGGAACTCCCACATCTGGGTGGAACGCAGCGTCACACGGGCGCCGAGGACTTCACCCTCGCGGAGTTTGAAGTTAGCCACGCTCTTGCGGGCGTAGGTCATAGCCGGCTTCTGGCCGGTGATTTTGGCGATTTCGGCAACGGCATCCTCAACAGCCTGCTTGCGGTCGGGGTGCTTGCCCATGCACGTGGTCACCACAATCTTTTCAAGACGGGGAATCTGGTGCACGTTGGCATAGTTGTGCTTCGCCTGGAGGGCCTTGGTGACCTTCTCCTTGTAGTATGTAAGCAATGTAGGTGTGCTCATAATATTAGCGGGTCAGCTCTGGTTATTAGTTAGTTCAGTGATGGCTTAAGCGCGGAGTTTCAGCCTTTCGGCATCAGCTCACTTTCTTCACATTGGAGATGTGGATGGCGCCGTCGATTTCCTTGATGCCGCCTTCAGGGTCAGCTTCGGTGGGCTTGGTAGCCTTCTTGAGGATGCGGGCACCCTCCACCGTCACGGTCTGCTTCTTGGCATTCACGGAAAGAACAACACCACGCTTGCCCTTGTTCTTGCCGGCGATAACTTCGACATTATCACCTTTCTTCACGTGGGTCTTCATCGTTTGTGTTTTCTTGGTATATGTTCAGACCACACTACACCTGTAGTGCGGGGCACCCACTATACGCTCTTCCCGTCCACGCGTCAAGCAAAATAACGCGACTTTTCTCCCCTGCCCCACATTTTTTTACTGATGGGCGGCAAAAACGCGCTTCCGGGCGCAGGCAAAGCGCCAACTGAGCAGCAGGGCTGTGATGGTGAGAGCTACCACAAAGCTCACCCAGGCACCGGCAGGCCCCATGGCCGGCACAATCCAATCTGTGCGGATGAGAATGCATGCCAGCGGGAAGCCAATGACCCAGTAGGAGAACATGTTCACCCAGGTGATGGCCTGTGTCTCGTGGCACCCGCGCAGCAGCCCGCTCATGAGCGCCTGCAGGGCGTCCGACAACTGGTAAACCGCACAGAGGAACAACAGGCCGGAGGCCAGCTCAATAATGGGAAGCTCATCGGTATAGAGCGAAATGATTTCGCGGCGGAAGACGATGGTAAGCAATGCAAGAGATAATATCACAACCAGCATAAAGGTGATACTGGTGCGCAGCAGGGCATCGAAGCGCTCCTTATCGCGGGCACCCACATGGTAGGCGGAGCGGATGGCCGTTGCAATGCTCAGCGAAAGCGGGAACATGAACAACACCGCCGAAACATTGATGGCCACCTGGTGCGCCCCGACAGCCAGGGCACCCAGCGGCGCAATAACGAGCGTCACCACACAGAAGAAGGTCATCTCGCAGAGCGAAGCCACACCCAGCGGAAGCCCCTTGTAAAAGATGTCGCGCACGACGCGCCACTCTGCCCGGCGGTTCGCCCACATCTGCACGATATTGCGGCGGTAGCGGGGGTACACCCCCATAAGCACTAGCAGAGCCACCATCATCATATAATGAATGAGCGTTGTGGTAAGCCCGGTACCGGCACCGCCCATTGCCGGAACCGGCCCCCAGCCGAACACAAAGGCGTAATTCAACGGTATGTTCAGCAAGAGGCCGATAAACGCTATTATCATAGCCGGGCGTGTGTGACCATAGCCCTCGAAATGCCCCTGCAGGCAGCGGAGCATCACACTGGCAGGCACACACAGCAGCAGGAAATAAAGGTAATCGGTTGCTACCTGCACCATCACCGCATCATCCGAAACCAGGGGAAACACCGTCACCCCGGCAAACAGAGCTGCCACCTCCAGAACCATGAGAAGCAATGCCAGCAATTTTGCATTATTCAGCAGCAGCCCCACCTTGCCTTCACTGCCGGCTCCACGCAGGCGCGATATCATAGGCCCGATGATGGTAAGCACAGCCCCCACGGCCACCATGATAGGCACGGTGACCGAGCTGCCAAGTGCCACGCCGGCCAGCTGCTCCGGCCCGGCCTGCCCCGCCACAATAGTATCCACCACTCCCATGCCCATATTCATGAGATTGGCTATATACAGCGGCAGCATCAGCACCAGCAGGCGTTTCAGCTCACCCTTGTCAACTAGCTTGCGGAGCACATTCATACCTCGATATATCTTAAAACAAAAACCGGTTCCACCCTGCGGTAGAACCGATTCAGCATCTGGAACGGGATTCGAACCCGTGTTGCGCGCGTGAAAGGCGCGAGTCCTAGGCCTCTAGACGATCCAGACTTTTATTATTTCACCGGTTTGCACCAGCGCGACCGCAATTTAACACATCGCCGCCCCCTTGGCAAGTAAAATTTCTGATTTTCTGCCATTTTTTTCATTTTTTGCCCCTCCATGCACAGGAGTACGCCCTGGCAAAACGCACCATTCAGATTTGGAGCCATACCGTCGCGCACATCTCATCCGGCATTATTACCGGAGCAAATGTGCTTCCAGGCGGAAAAATTCAGCTATAGCAAGCAAATAGCAACATTAGACGCTTCATAAAAGTAATCGCCCCGCTCCGGGCTGCGGAGCGGGGCAAAATTACCATTGAACCTGGTTAATCAGGGGTTCACGAGACCATCATCCGGGAAGAGGCCGGGGATGGAGTTACCGGAACCGGCTGCGGTAGTACCGGTGTCGCGCTTGCGCATCGGCTTACCGAACGGGTCGATAATGTCAGCCGTGACGAACACCATGAGGTTCTTGCGAATGTGGGATTCGGCATTGCTGCGGAACAGACGGCCGATGAGAGGCAGGTCACCGAATACAGGCACCTTGTCTTCCACCTTCTGCACCTCGTCCTGAATCATACCACCGATGGCGATGGTGTGACCATCATACACGCAGGGGTTGGAGTTGATGTAACGGCGGCTGAAGATGGGCATATCAATGCGGTTATCGGTCAGCGTGATATGCTCGATGGTGTTCTGGTTGGCGATACCGGCGGTAATCGGAGAACCGTAGTTCACGAAACCTTCGAAATCAACCACGCGAATCTCGAAGCGCTTGAAGCGCACGATGTCACCATCGCCATCCTTCAGGGGTTCAATCTGGAAGCGCAGCATCACGCCGACTTCCTCAACCCCCCAGCTGGAGGGGTTGGCCGGAGCAGCCACAGGCATACTGCCGCTGTAACCGTTGTTGTCGTCGTCGTTGTTATTGTTGTTATTGCCGGAGCTTTCAATCTGCGGTTCGTCGTACTCAGTCGGGTACACGAAGCGGCGCACAACCTCAATCTTGGCGCAACCGGTCTCATCGTTCTGGTCGGAAGCCAGAGGATCAGGAGCCGGAGCGTAGTCCATCGGCTCATCACCGCTGATGACCAGACTCGGAGCAGACATCACGTCCACACCCTTCTTCTGGGACAGACCACGCATAATCATCTGATAAGAACCAGAATCATAGATACCGGAGAGAGACATCACACCAGGAGCCACACTGGCCGTCGCAGACTTGCCGGCGGAACCGGAAGTGATGAGGTTCTGCAGAGCACCGGAGGTGATAGCACCGGAACCGGAGCGCAGACCACCAGTCATGAGACCGTTGGAGATCGTATCGGCAGCACTGGCGAAAGCCTTGTTGGAGGAAATCGGCCAGCTGCCGGTGCCGCTGTAGTTGTTGCTGTAGGCATTGCCACCGCTGCTCACGAAGTCGCTCACAAGGCGGTTCGGATTGGAGTTGGAGCCATTCACACCACCGAGGTAAGTCTTACCGGAATCACTGATGGAGAAAGGATTGATCACCCAGTCGAAGGAAAGCTCTTCCTCATTGGTCTGGGAGATTTCCACGAACTTGGCGCTCACCTTCACCATCTTCGGCATATCCTGGCGGAACTTGTTGATGGCTTCTTCCACAGTGTCGAGCTCGTCATCCGTGTTGGTCACGGTAAGCACGCCGGTCACCGGAGAATACTTGGCCGAAGCACCCTGCGGGAAGTTCACACCCATGTCGATAAGGGAAGCCTTAGCGTCAATCTTGCGGGCGCGGCGGGAGCTGCCGGAAGTGAAATCGCTATCTTCCTCTTCGTCCTCACCGCCCTCTTCAGAGCCGTTGAAGAAGGAAGGACGCACCGTCCACTGGCGACGGGACATACGGTGGGAGGCAGCACCCTTCTGGTACACCACCACGGCATTCTCCTCAACGCGATACTCGCAACCGGCCTGGGAGCACATGTGAGCCAGCAGGTCAGCGGCGGTCACGTCGCTCATCTGCAGAGAGGAAATGATGGCAGGGGGAGGAGGCGTGTAGACAGCGGCGGGAGCTGCGGCCTCGGCTTCCTCTTCCTCATCCTCGCTATCCTCTTCATCCTCTTCTTCTTCATCATCAGAGCTCACGGGAGCTGCAGCAGGCATAACGGGAGCCTGAGCCTTCTCGAAAATGAAGTTCATCTGCTGACCACTCTTGCGGGCTTCAGCACGCAGGAAGTCGAGAGCATCAGACATCGGGGTATCCTCGAAGTTCACGCTGGCAATCTTGAGAGTCACCAGGTTATCGCGGTTGCGAAGCACACCCTCAGAGGTAGCAACAGTCTCCGTGCCACCGAGCTCAATGGTGGGCAGTTCCTGGGGAAGCTGTTCCTCCCACACAGCATCCACCTCAGCCAGAGCCTTGGCGCGGTAGGAATCATGAGCAGCCTTGTAGTAGTTGGAGCGGCGCTTGCTGACAGCCTCCTGACCACGACGGGCGGCGGTGTTGTACGGGTCAATCTTGATGACGCGGTTGAACTCTGCGTAAGCTGCATCATAGTTACCAAGGTCAAGGTGACCATAGGCAAGGGTAAGGAGACGATTCACCTCCTCAACATTCTTGACATGCTCGGGGGTAAGAGCCGGATTGTTGCGCACGGGGTCGCGCATCAGGGACAGCTCGTGACGGGCACGCTTGTTGTTGGGCTCGCGCTCAAGCACATCCAGCAGGAGCTGCTCGGCTTCGTCGTAACGGCCGATGCGGGAGTACTCCATAGCCACGGCGATGGAGGCATCACCGATGCTCTTGACAAGGAATTCCTGAAGCTTCTGAGTAGCCGGGGCCTTGGGCAGAACCTTCCAGGCGGCTTCATACTTTTCGAGAGCCTGCACATACTCCTTCTGAGAGTAAGCAGTACGGCCCTGCTGCAGCAGCTCGAGGGCCTCAGAAGTCTTTGCCTTGCGGCGTGCAGCCTCGCGGGCATTGATGCTGTCCTGAGAATCACCAGAGTACACGGCGGTGGGGCCCACCTGACTGGTGCCGGCAGCGGACGATGTGCTGATGTAGCCGGCCGTGCTGGCCTGCGCAAAGGGGCAGGAGACAGCGATGGCTGCAAGAATCATCGTGCGCTTTGAATTGATGAGAGGTGTGTGGTTCATGGTAACGTCCTATTTATGGCAGAATTCTGTTCAAATGTAAAGTCTACAATTTAATTTTTGCTTATTTATTGGGATTTTTTTCGTCTTTTTCAAGGAGAATTACTTTTTTCCGGAAGCTTTGGGCACATTTACGGGGCTTTCAGCTCCGTCCAGGCGGATGTTTACGCTACCGGAAGCATCGATGGATTCCAGCGTAGCCTTGAGTTCAGAGCCGTCGGCCTTGCCACCGGGAATAACGAAGCTGGCATAAGGCTGGGTGCGGATTTCGCCCTCAGGCTTACCCACAGCAGAACCGGCCGTTACACGCAGAATCACAGAAGTATCGCTCAGGCGGTAGCCCTTCTCATTCGGGGTGCCGTAGTCCTTGGAACCGGCGGCAGTCTTGCTGCCGGCGCGGATGCGGAATTCCTTATTCGGAGAAGCAGTCACGTTATCACGGACGATAACGACGTTTTCCTTGCTCATGCCGCTGAAGCTGGGGAACTCAGCCTTATCGAAACGCACCACCGTGAAGCGACCGAGCTTCTCACCGGGGAGGTCGAAAGAGCCGCCGGGTTTGACATCGCCCTTCCACACCGGGGTCATATCGGTATGCTTGGCAAAGATGCGGATATTAACCGACTGGGGCGTGGTGGTAGCCATGCCGAACATATTGTCGACCACGATTGTGGCGCGGGCCACATTCGTCTTGACGACCTCCAGCTTCGGGGTAGCGCCGGAAGCCTGCACCAGATCCGGATAGCTGGTAGAGGCAGAGGGGCAGGTCTTGGCGTTGAATTCCTCCTCATTGGTAAAGCCGTCATTATCACTGTCGAGCACCCTGCCATCGGAGCGGCCGAGCGCATCAGCAATATTGTTGGCAATGAACCAGGTATTGGGGATATCACCGTGGATGCTGGGGGCAGCCGGGTCATAAATATCCACCACAGTATTCTTCTTCTCGGAGTCCAGCGTAATCTGCCAGAGCTCGGTGGAGAAGAACAGCGGAGCGATACGCGGCTGGCCGTTCACCTTGGCGCCCTCAGGAGCCACATCGACCACGGTGCGGTCGCGCTTGAGACTTTCCTTCACGAGGTCAGCTTCAGCCGTGAGAGACTCACCACTTTTGGATGCACTGATGTTAGTTTCGGGTTCGACCACCTTGTCCATGTAGGAGTATCCAGCGAGGCCGGCAGCAGCCAGGCCAAGGATAGCACCGATAGCAAGAGCCTTACCCCCGGGATTAGATTGTTCAGCCATAATTCTTATGTAAAATAGTTAAGGTTTACTTGGTCTTGCCAGGGGTGAAATAGAGCACCTGCATGGTCATATGAACACGCACCTTCTCATCCGGGGAGCCGGTCTTGCGCACGGCAACCGTGCGGAAGCCCCCTGCGGCGCTATCCTCGGCCTCAGGAGCCTCAGCACCCAGGTCTTCACCGGCTGCGGCAATTTCAGCAGGAGCGGAGTAAGTATCGATACCCGGCAGATTTTCACCACCGCGCACAGCAATACCGGTGATGGTAAGGAAGAAATCCTTATCATTCATGATGCTGTTGAGCACCTTGGGCAGAGCACCACGCGTGGCGTCGAAAGCAAGCTCGAAGCGCAACGGGAAGTACGGAGCTGCCTTGCGGCTGTTCGGGTTCAGAGATTCAGCGGCCGCTTCAGGAAGCGGAGCGCAGTATACCTTCTCCAGTGAGGGAGCCCCTGCCCCGATGATATATTCGGCCATGCGGGTTACCGCCTTCAGCTGGAAGCTGCGGAAGGGCACATCGTCTGCCACGGGGGCAGCGTTCTTGAAAGAAGCCAGGCCCAGATTCTCAGCAGGCCCGGCCACGCGGGCACCCTGAGAGGAAGCCATGTCCTTAATCTTGTTGATGGAATCACGAAGTTCGTTCTGGAAATCCTGGGCAGAAATCTGCTTGCCGTCACCCCAGCAATAGGCAGCGTAGCGGTTCAGCTCAGCCTGCAGGTCCTTGTTCACCCCGGCCACCTGGGAGAAAGCGGCCTTGAGTTCCTTCAGATTCTGCTTGGTGGGAGCAATTTCCTGGCCATCATAACCGGCAAAGCGGTCATTGATTTCCGCAATCTTAGCCTTATTCTCGGCATCTTCCTGGCTCTTTCCGTAGCCATAGAACATGACACCGCCAAAAGCCAGCGCAAAGACAGCACTGAGAGCGACTACTCGCTTATTTTCACTGATATTCATTTTGAAATGTAAAATTGAGAGTTAATATCACTTCTTGCCTTCGCTCTGCTCAGGAATCGGGATGGGGTTCTTCAGCGGCATCACCATCATGAACTTCTCCACATAGTCCGGCATCTTGCCCTTGGAGGCCTTGGAATCAACGAACTGGAAGTAGTGGTTCAGATTACTCTGCACCTTGCCATTCTCATAGGAGAAAAGAGAATCCGCACTGCGTTCATCAAAGTTCTGAGCAACCAGGTTGTAGATAGCATCGCGCTGGGCGAGGCCATCGCTACCCGGCTTCTTGATGGTAAATCCGCTCACATAGATGGCGGTCACCATCGGTGCCTTGTTGCGCTTGCGGACATCCACTTCATCCGGGGCGGCATTCATGGCCGAGTCGTTCGAGTTGGAACGGCTGCGATTCATATCAATGAGCTTCGTTCCCTTCACGTCAGTCGCCTCCGTCAGCGAGTTGGCCTCCACATCATAATTGATGAGCGGAGAGAACTCGTTGAACCAGAATTTAATGGAAGCAGCCTTGCGGGTGAGTTGCTTCAGCACGTCAACATAGGCAGCGCGCATGGCATAGAGGTCAGCAAACTTGTTAATCTCAGCCATCTCGCGGTCATACTTCTGCTGCACATTGGTAATCTGGTCGTTCACCTGGGTCACAGCGGCATCCACTCTGGAGGCTTTGGCCAGCACTGCGGCAGACTCGTTTGCATTCATCGTGGCAACACCGGCATATGCACCGGCGCCAATCAGGGCCATCGCACCGGCGATACCGACCATCGGCAGCAGCTTCTTCTCGGCGCGGTCCTTACCCACACTCGTGGGCACAAGGTCGATATTGAACTCGCCGGTACCGGAACCGGTAATGGCTGCACCCACAATCGGGCCCAGGCAGATAGCGTCCTGCTCCAGCTCAGCCTCGTCCACTTTCGGGCCCACGGCAATCACCTCAGTGGGATTGAGGTATTCCACAGGAATATTCAGGGCAGACTGCAGGAACTCCAGGGCAAACGGCAGGCGGGCACCGCCACCGCAGATGTAGGCCTTGGTGGGGGGATTACCCTTGTACTGGGCGCGGTAGTGGTTGATGGTGCGCTGCACTTCAGAGCTCAGGCGGCCCATGGCCGTGCGGATGGTGGTGGCCAGGGCAGCTTCCTGCTCGCTCATGGAGTCTGTGTAGCCATTGCCGAGGGAAACCACGCCGTCCGCAATCTTCAGCTGCTCGGCCTCGCGGAAGCTCATATTGAATTCGCGGGCGATGCTGTTGGTGATGAAGGCACCGGCAGCCGTGACAGAACGGGTGAAGAAACGGCCATCTTCCGCGAAGATGATATCCGTGGTCTTGGCACCGATGTCAAGCAGCATCACGGGTTCGTCTTCATCATAGTTTGCACGGAAAGCGTTGTACAGAGAAGTAATGGCACAATCCACGCTGCGGGTCTTGAGCGGGCCGGCCTCCACCTGGGAGTTCAGGTTATCCAGCACATCCTTCTTAATGGCCACCAGCAGCACTTCGCGCTCGCCTTCCTCACGATCGGCCAGTTCCTGGTAGGAGTAGATGATATCCTCCAGCGGGAAGGGAATGTGCTGCTGAGCCTCGAAACCCACCTGCTCTGCAATGTTGTCAATATCGATTGCAGGCAGCTTGATGAAACGCATGAACACCTGCTGGCCGGAAACAACATTGCGCACTTCACTGCCGCGCACCTTGAGTTCCTGCACCATCTCTGCGATGGCGCTGCCAACATAATCCATACGCATGCCTTCCTCTACCGGATCCAGCAGGATATCCCTGCGGGCATAGCGCGAAAGCGCAAAGCCGCGCCCGGCCGGGGTAAAGACGCCCATTGTGACGCTCTGCGAGCCAATCTCAAGGGCTACCGTTGTCTTATATTCAGCCATATGTAGTTAGTAGTCAGTTGTCAAAAAAAGTTAAACCGAACGAGACGAAATCGGCGCCGCATTACTTGCGGCGCTTTCTGCTCTTCTTAGTGGGGGCCACCGGTTCCTCCGTGGTAGCGGTATCCGCAGAATCGGTGGAGGTCGTGGACTCCGTAGCAGCAGCGGGGGTGTAGCCGCTCATGCTGCCGGAGGAAGAGGAAGAAGAAGTGTAAGAGCTGCCGGAAGCCTCACCATACATCGGAGAGGTTGCGGGGAATGCAGGGGCGTAGAACGGAGCAAAGGGAGTCTCGGAAATAGCACGAAGCTGCACACCGATACCGGCCTTGTCTTCCTTCTTCCACCAGCCCTTCTTGAGCTTGTTCTTCATCTTCTTGTTCACCAGCACATCGGCATCAGCCTCCGGCTTGCCGCAGTCCGCATCCTTGAACTTGAACTCCACCGCCACGGCAGCCAGCTTGCCGCCCAGGTCAACCTTCTCCACCTTAGAACTGCCGCTACCGCAGATACGGGCGGCATCCGAGGGAGAAATAAACACAGCGGCCTGCACGTTCTTGTTCTCGCTCACATCCCCCTTGGGGCTCAGAGGAATATTCACGTACGTGATTTCCTTATCCACCAGGATAAGCTTTTCGCCGTCCTTCCCTACTGCGAATACCAGATAGGCATGCACCTTCAGCTCATCCACATAAAGCGGGGTCTTGTCGCCACGGCTCTTGCCCTGCAGAGAGTAGGGAATGCGCACGAAGTGCCAGGCCGGGTTGATATTCTTGGCTGAGTCCTTCGTGGCGAAATACTCGGTGCGGGGCACAACCTGTTCCACCTTGGCATCATTGGCCTTCAGCGTAAGCTCAGCCTGGGCATAATCTGCGCTGATGGCAGCAGCCTCAGGAAGGCCGCAGAGCGCAGCAACTGCGATGGGGAGAAAGAAGCGTTTCATGGTTCAGATAAAAACAAACGTGTGCTATACTTATACACAATATCCCCCCGCTTGGCGAGAAGAATCTTCAATATGGCGGATTTTTTTGAAAGAAACAGCCGGCTCACGCATAGTATTACGTGCGCGCGAGGAGTTTTAGCCTTGTTTCCACCCCTGCCCTGTGATATAAAGCACTCCGTCATGCCTATCCTTGCCACCTACATCCACCACCTGGACCCGATTATCGTCAACATCCCCGGCACGCCGCTCGCCCTGCGCTGGTACGGCCTGGCCTATGTCGGCGGCTTCATCCTGGGCTACCTGGTGCTCCAGTGGCTCTCCGGCAAAAAACTGTACTGCGTGGAGAAGGATAAGCTCGGGGACTATGTCACCCTCATCTGCATCTTCGGTGTGCTCATGGGCGGCCGCCTGGGCGAATTCTTCTTCTACTGGCTGCCGGAGCACGGACTGAGCGGATTCCTGGCCGACCCCACCTGGGTATTCCGCGTGTGGGAGGGCGGCATGGCCTCCCACGGCGGCATCATCGGCGTGATTCTCACCGCCTTCTGGTACGCATGGAAGCACAAACTCTCCGCCGCAGCCCTCATCGATGGCGTGGCCATCGTCAGCCCCATCGGGCTTTTTTTCGGCCGCGTGGCCAACTTCATCAACGGTGAGCTCTACGGCCGCGTGGCCGATGCCACCAACCCGCTGGCCATGAAATTCCCCCAGGAGATTTTCGAACTGGCCCCGCAGCAGCAGATACAGGCCGTGGTGGCCGTGGAGCACGCCGCAGGCGGCAGCATGCGCGAGCTCGCCCTCCCCGGCGAGGTATTCTTCGACACCCTCTCCCGCCTCTGCCGGGAGAACACAGCCGTGCGCGAGGCGCTGGGGCAGTTCCTGAACCCGCGCTACCCCTCCCAGCTGTTCGAAGCCGTGGGCGAGGGGCTGCTCATCTTCATAGCGCTGCTCACCCTGCGCCTGCTCTGGCGCAATGCACCCGCCGGCATCTTCTGCGCCGCCTTCGCCTTCCTGTATGCCGCCGCGCGCATCACCTGCGAGTGCTTCAAACAGCCCGATGCCGGCGTGTGGCACGGCATCACCCAGGGGCAGGCCCTCTCCATCATCATCGCCATTCTCGGCGTTTTCTTCCTCATTTACGCCCTCCGTGGCCTCAAAAAACAAAAAAATTGCTGATTTTATAAAAAAAAGACTTGCAATCCACCGCAAGTTTGTGTAAATTGTCGCCGCACACCGTTTCCGCGGTCTGCAAAACCAAGAATGGGTAGGTTCCCGAGCGGTCAAAGGGGGCAGACTGTAAATCTGCTATCGTACGATTTCGATGGTTCGAATCCATCCCTGCCCAGTTCCAAATGCGGGAGTAGCTCAGTTGGTAGAGCAACACCTTGACATGGTGGAGGTCGTAGGTTCAAGTCCTATCTCTCGTACTCCCGAACTTCAGAAAAGCCCCGATTTCCAACAAGGAAATCGGAGCTTTCTGATTTTTCGCTTGCTAATTTCAACATACCGCGCTAAAATACTCGCGTGCAGAGCGCGCGCTCTGCGTGCTCCTGAAACATTCCAACCCATAAAATAGTACCATGCCTGTACCTACACAAGAACAGTACATCAAGATGCTCAACACGGCCAAGGAAAAGGGCTACGCCTACCCCGCCGTGAACGTGACCACCATCGAGGTTATCAACGGCGCCCTCAAGGCTTTCGCTGAAGCCAAGTCCGACGGTATCATCCAGGTGTCCCTGGGCGGCGGCCAGTTCGCCTCCGGCACCGCTGTGAAGAGCTCCGCTATCGGCGCCATCGTGCTTGCCGAAGCCACCCATCGCCTTGCCGAGGAGTACAACGTGCTCGTGGCTCTGCACACCGACCACTGCCAGGCCGACAAGATCGACAGCTTCCTGCGCCCGCTCATCGCTGAGTCCAAGCGCCGCGTGGACGCCGGTCTGAAGCCCCTGTTCAACTCCCACATGCTCGACGCCTCCGCCCTGCCCATGGCTGAGAACCTCAAGATTTCCCAGCAGATGCTCAAGGAGTGCGCCGAGGTCGGCATCGTTCTCGAGCTCGAGATCGGCGTCGTGGGTGGTGAGGAAGACGGCGTGGACAACGGCGACGCCCCCAACGAGAAGCTCTACACCTCCCCCGAGGATATGCTGCTCACCTACGAGACCCTCAACGGCATCGGCACCTTCATGCTGGCCGCCACCTTCGGCAACGTGCACGGCGTGTACAAGCCGGGTGCTGTGAAGCTGGCTCCCAAGATCCTGCGCGATGGCCAGGAAGTGGTGAAGGCCAAGCACGGCGAGGACATGCTGCTCGTGTTCCACGGCGGCTCCGGCTCCGACCTCTGCGACATCCGCGAGGCTATCTCCTACGGCGTGGTGAAGATGAACATCGACACCGACACCCAGTACGCTTTCTCCAAGCCCATCGTTCTGCACATGTGCCAGAACATCGACGGCATGCTGAAGGTGGACGGCGAAGTGGGCAACAAGAAGGTCTACGACCCCCGCTCCTACCTCAAGAAGGGCGAGCAGGGTATCTGCGAGCGTCTGCAGGTTGCTTGCTCCGACCTCATGTCCGAAGGCAAGACCCTCTTCGGCCAGATCTAAGCATCACGCCTACAAATATTCATTCCAAAGCCCCCGCTCCCGCGGGGGCTTTTTTCTGCCGTGGAGTTCGGGACTGAAGTCCCGTGCCTCGAAGTATCACCTGAGGCCCCAGTGGATGGGGCGGTCGTGCTCGTCCCGGTACTGGCCGCAGATACAATCCTCCGGCAGGATGTGATACCGGCCACCCTCGCGCTGGGGCATGGAGGTATCCCCTTCCCCGGCGGGGAGGATTTGCACGCGCCCCTCACTTTCCTTGTAACACAGCTGGCGTCCGGGGTAAAAATCGAGCAATTCGCGGCGATATTCGCCAAGCGGCGGATATGTCGCACACAGAACCAGACCACTGGGGTGGGTGTACAGCTGGTGGTGGCATCCGGCATACCAGGGCTTCAGCAAAAGCTCGTTTTCCAGCTGCCACATCGCTTTTTTGATAGCCTGCATTTCCCGCTCCATTTCTTCCGGGAACCGACTCCGTAGTTCCAGATGGCATGAATAACAAGCATTTTCATACTGGAGCGGCAGGAGCAGCTCCAGGCTGTCCGTATCGTGAATAGCCTTCAGGGCGGTCAGCGCCCGGCGGGCATACATCAGGCAGTGGCGGTTGATGACCTCCTGCGGCACTTCATCCGGCACATGAGATTCCAGTTTTTCCTCTTTATAAAAATCCGCAAACTCCGCCGACTTGATGAGGTGGAACCGGGTGGCTTCTGTATTACCCGTGGCACGCAGCAAATTCAACCGCGGAATTGTCTGGCACCCTTCGGCTGATGAAGGCTCCAAGAGAATATAGCGGGCAGGCTGCCGCTCGGAATAGGTGGCGGGGTTGAGTGCCTCATCCTCCGTCAGCGCATGCAGCACCACATGCAGGCTCATATTATGCCGTGCGAGCATCTGCGCTATCTGCTCCCGGGCAGGCAAATGCCCGATGCGCATATCCCAGCCCTCGTTGCACCGCCACAGGTAGAGCCATGATGTCCTGTATTCTTCGTCCACCTCCTCATCATCCGTAGTGACGGAGTAGAGGAACTCCGGCTTACGCAGCAGGCGCCCCTGCACTTCTTCAGGCGACCAGGGAAGCTCCACACCGAAGTAGTAATATTCATCGTCAGGCAGAAGGTGTTCAGGATGCGGCAGCATGGTGGTATTATAGCATTGAGATATGGGGCAAGTCATGTTTTTCCGTCTAATCAGCAGGGCAGACGCATTAGAAAGTTCGTGTCATGACCTTATGGCACAAACATACGGTGTGAATTTAGGCTTATAAAGTTAACGCAAATTTCTTATCACGTTGCATTTAGATGCGTTTCGTGTTATAATGCAGAAATGTATATTCTTATTGACCAGTTGGAAGCAGTTGAAGATCCAAGAACAGGCAATGCTAAGCGGCATAAGCTGGGGGATATTCTCTTTATTGCCATCGCTGCC
>JAFSFD010000059.1 GCA_017435365.1 Akkermansia sp.
CGAGTTACGAATTACGAAGTAAAAAGTTCCGCGGGCATTCGCCCGCCAGTATGGAATTATTTGATGTACAATGGCGAGCCGTAAGGCTCGCGGAGCTGACAATTCGTAATTCGTAACTCGTAATTCGTAATTTTGTCGGAATGCCAAACATCAATTTATCAGGGATTGAACTCAAACATGGGGCTGGGCGCGTCTGAAAAATATGACTGTCAGGTTTTGCGAGCTTGCATGGCGGTCCGGGTTATGGTAGAGTGTGAGCGATATCTTACTAGCGTATGTTGGAAGCCCGCAATATCTGTTTGGAAGTCGACAATGACGGGGAGAGCCTGTTTCTGCTCAGTGATGTGAATTTCTGCATTCCGCGGGGGCATTTTACGGCAATCGTGGGGCCTTCCGGTTGCGGCAAGACAACGCTGCTGAAGGCGATTGCCGGTATTAAGGAGACGACCTCCGGTTCCTTTTTCTGGGAGGGGCGGGATCTGGCAGAGGATGGTGATTTTGAGCCGTACGAGATAGGCTATGTGCCGCAGTTCAGCATTGCATATGAGGAGCTGACGGTGGATGAAAATGTGGAGAGCTCGGCACGCCTTCGTGTGGATGCGGATGATGACGAGCTGGATGAAATCATTGACAGCGTGCTGGAGGAAACGGGGCTGAGCGAAATAGCCGACCGTCCGGTGAAGTTACTTTCCGGCGGGCAGAAGCGCCGCCTGGCTCTGGCGATGGAGCTGGTGAGCCGCCCGCGCATCCTCCTGTGCGATGAGGTGACCAGCGGTCTGGACCCCCGCTCTGAGCGGGAGATAGTGGAGTTGCTGCATCAGCTGAGCCTGAAGGACGGCCGAATCGTCATCTCAGTGACACACAGTCTGGCGCAGATGGAGTTATACGACAGTGTCATCGTGATGGTGCGGGGGAATCTGGCCTACCATGGTTCACCCGAGCTGATGGTGCATTATTTCGGAGAGACGAATTTTGAGGAGGTGTACCCGAAGTTGGCCATGCGTGAGCCCGATGCCTGGCGCCAGAGCTGGCTGAAGCACCGCCTGGATTATTATCAGCGCCTGGAAAAGAAGCATGTACAGAAGTTTGCCGCTGCCGGGGTGCAGCCGCCAGCCGCAACCAGGAAGGAAGATGAAGACGAGGTGCCGCAACCCTCATTCCTGACGCAGTTCACCACGCTTCTGAAGAGGCGGTTCACGATACTTTTCCGCGACCGCACACAGCTGATGCTTCAGGTTGCCATGATTGTGATATTCCCGATTCTGGTGGCTCTGTTTTCCAGCAAGGGGCAGGACCAGCTGCTGCAGCTCACGGATACGATGGGCACCGACCTGGCAGCCGAGGTGCAGGCCCAGCAGGCCCAGGCCGAGGTGCGTGCCCGCGTGGGCTCTGCGGTTTCCGGTATCATCATGTTCCAGGTGATACTGCTGGGGCTCATGGGGTCCAACAACTCATCCCGCGAGATTGCGGGTGAGCGCCTCATCATGGAAAAGGAAAAATTTGCCGGCACCGGGGTGGGGGCGTATCTGGCATCCAAGCTGGTGTTCCTGAGTGTGCTGGTTTTCATCCAGAGCTTGTGGATGTTTGCCTTTGTGCAGTATTGCTGGCCGCTGCGCGGGGATGTGGTGAATCATTTCCTTTTCCTGCTGCTGGCCAATGCTGCCATGACCACCATGTGCCTGGGAATTTCTGCCAACTGCAAGACGGCGGATCAGTCCTCGTTGCTGAGTATTTACCTGGTGGGGTTCCAGCTGCCGCTTTCCGGAGCCGTGCTGGCGTTGCCGGAGTTTGTGGAGCGCTTTACTCAGCCCTTCATTTCTGCCTATTGGGCGTGGAGCGGCAGCGTGAACGGAGGGTTGGAATCCGAGGTGCTCAAGGCGGTGAACAGCATCGTGCAGACCTCATTTGCAGACCGCATCCCCTGTCTTACGGTGCTGGTGTTGCATGTGCTGGCAGGTATTGTGCTCACCTATGTGGGCATCCGCCGCACCCGCTGGGAATAAGTCAGTTTTATACAATTGAATCGTTATGGCAAGGAAAAGACGCTCTTCCAGGAACAAGAAATCGCAACTTCCGCTTATGCTGGGCGGCGGTGGTGGGGTGCTGCTGCTGGCGGTGGTGGCCGCGCTGGTCATGAAGCCTTCTGAATCGCGGGAGGACTCACCCGATTCCCGCTTCAGCGTGGCAGACTACCGGCAGGATGCTTCCCGCCTTACCGGAAACTCATACCGGCTTAAAGCCCGTGTAGAGAACATCGAATCCATAGGAAACGACCGCCTGGTGGCGGTGTCGCTGCCGGGAAATCCTCAGGAACGCTTGCCTTTGCTGGTGCGCAGTGGTTCGGCCGGCCGGGTGAACCTGACCCGTGGCGATACCTTTTTGTTTCATGTGGTCTGCCGGAATGGCAAGGATGAACAGGGCCTGGATGTGAAGGGCGTCATGGTGGTTGAAAAAGTAGAAACGGAGTAAAAGATGAACGCACGACATATTCAAGTTTTGCCGTTGATTTGCTGGACGCTCTGTGTGCAGCCTCTTTCCGCCCAGGGCCTGGGCAATGCTCAGCCGAATCCGGCTCCGCAACCTGCTGTTCAGGGCGCAGCCGTCCCGCGCATCGGTCAGTCGCACACAGACCCGGAGAGCGGGGAGACGCCCAACCCCCAGATCCTGGGTATGGAGATTCCGCTGCTGGATCCGGCCAGTGACACTGTGAGCTACAACGGTGCCAAGTTCGATGTGGGCAACAATGCTCTCGTGCGCGCCCGATTCGAAAAATACCTGCAACAGAACCCGGATGACAGCACAGAGGCGAAGCGCTACCGCAAGAAACTGCGCTCGCTGCTTAAATTGACTCAGAAATCAGCCCGCAGCAGTCGCGAGGTGGGTAGCGAGACTCTGTTGAAAATCGGCAACGGCTTGTATGAAATGAACGATTACCCCGGGGATGGCGGGGTATCCGGTTCGCTTGCCAGTGCCATTGCCAGTGCTATTTCTGTGCAGTATGCGAACCGCTCGCGCAGCAGGAAAAATGAAGCCCTGCAGAAGGAAATTGATAAGCTGGTCGAGAAAACGAACATGATGAACAATCGCAACACCGGGCGAGGCTCCAGCTCCAATGTCATCGTTGGCAAGGCGGATGGCGGCGGTGCCTCGAATGCCAGGACCAATACCTTTGCGATTGCTCACAACACGAAGAAAATTGCCACCCTGGAGGCCACCGGTGTCAAGAACGATGCCGACAGTATTGCGGCCATGGAACTGGCAAAAATCAATTTCCAGAGCACTATTGTCTCCATGCTCATGCAGCGGCGATACGACCATGCGCTTATCGGGGCGCATGTCTACCGGCATGTGTTCAATGATGGGGATACCACATTGAAGCTGAACAGCGAATCGCAGGCCGCGCAGCTGTTTGAGGGCGGTGTAGGTTTGCCTCCTACCGTGAACACCATGGCCACCATTGCTGCCAATATGAGGCATGAGGTGGATCAGAATATGGAGGCTGTGGCCAATATGCTGGCGCAGAACAAGTTGTCGGACGCTACGCAGAGCCTGATTCAGGCCGTGGCGGTGGGTGAGTACATGCAGAGCGTGGCTACTTTCCCGGTGGAGGGGCGGCGCCGCATTGCAGAGTTCTGGTCGCTGCGCCGCCGGGCACTCACCACCCTGAATGCCCGCGACTACGGTGCGCTGGAGGAAATTGCGTCGAAGATGAAGGCCCTCGACCCGGATTTTGATGATTCCATGCTTACCAGTTATTGCGCCGGGCGCAAGGCGCAGAGTGACCTGCACCTCCGCAATGCTGCCAAGGCCCTCAAAGCCGGGGATGATGCGACTTTCAACGAGGAAATTACCAAGGCCGGCACCATCTGGCCCAAGAATCCCAACCTGGAAAAAGGCCGCCAGCAGTTGGAAAAACTGGATAATCAGGACCCGGTGCGGGATGAGTTCCGCACCCTCATGGCGCGCAAGGAATACCGCACCATCTATAATGAGCAGGATAAGTTCGAGGTGGTGGCTGTTGACCCCGAGCTGAAGCAGCAGTATAAGGATGCTATCACCCTCATCGGCACGATTGACGGCATGCTGGCCCAGCTGGAAATTGCGGCAAAGCAGGACACGACCATGGGCCCGTGCATGGCCTACGAGATGCTCCTGGAGCACGGCGAGAAGGATGAACGCTATAAGGAGGATTCCCGCTATCGCGATGCTCTGAACCGCTTTGCCCTGGGCGCCCATGAGTTCACCAAGGCACTGGAAAATGCGAAAGCCTGCGAGGAACGCCGCGAATATGGCTCCGCTCTGTCCAATTATTACCGCGCGCAGTGTCTCTACCCACGCTCCACGATGGCCGGTGAAGGTGCCCGCCGCGTGACGGAGATTATCCTCAAGGCTCAGTTCTGATGCCCGTGATTACCCGCTTTGCGCCCAGTCCCAGTGGCCCGCTGCATGTGGGCCACCTGCTGGCGGCGTTGCAGGCGCGGCGCCTGGCGGATGCTCACGGCGGGCGCTGCCTGTTGCGCGTGGAGAATATTGACCAGCGTGCGCAGCACCCGGAGTATCTGGCCCTCATGTATGAGGACCTGGCCTGGCTGGGTCTCTCCTTCGATGGCGAGGTGATGGTGCAGACCCGGCGTTTCGAGGTGTACCGCGCTGTGCTGGAGCAACTGAGGCAGCAGGGGCTCCTCTATCCCTGTTTCTGCACCCGCACCGAAATCAAGACCCAGGTGGCAGAGATGGGCAGGGCGCCGCATGCCACCCTGGGCTACCTGTATCCCGGCACCTGCCGCAACCTGCCGCCGGAGCTGGTGCAGGAAAAGCTCGCAGCCGGGGTGCCGCATACCTGGCGGCTGGATATGCAGCGCGTGCAGGACCTCATCGGCTGCCCCACCTGGCACGATTTGCACCGCGGCACGCAGCGCTGTGTGCCCACGGCCTATGGGGATGTGGTGCTGGCTCGCAAGGATTTTCCGGCCAGTTACCATCTGGCCGTGGTGGTGGATGATGCTGCCCAGGGGGTGACCCACGTGACCCGCGGGGCGGATTTGTTTGATTCCACGCACATTCACCGTGCCCTGCAGGGTGTGCTGGGGCTGCCGGTGCCGCAGTACTGCCACCATGCGCTGCTGCGTGATAATGCCGGCAAACGCCTGGCCAAGCGGGATGGCGCCCGCTCCATTGCATCCCTGCGCGGGGCCGGCTTTACCCCGCAGCAGGTACTGGATTCGCTCCGCACCGCGCTCCGCCGGGGCGGTATCTGGCAGGTATAGCCCGGGTGCTTACTTCCGGGCGTCCGGAAAGAGCCGCGGGGTGCCGTCCTCCTGGCGGAAGTTGATTTGCCGGGCATCGAACCAGGCGTAGTGCCGGCGGATGCGTTCGCCCAGGTGGGCTTCCCCCGGCCTTTGTTCCCGCGGGAGCCAGGCGGCCTCTGCCAGGGCACAGATGCGGGGCACCAGCATGAATTCCAGCTTCCGCATATCGGGGATGCACTCGCTCCACAGGTTGGCCTGCAGGCCTATGACCTTATTCCCCGGTACCGAGGTGTCGAAATTGAGCACATGCTGCCAGTTGATGTTGTCGAAGTCGCTGAGACCGGAGTAGAACGGATTCTGCGGTGTCCTGCCCTGGGGGAAGTTGAAATAGAAGCCCTGGATGGGGCAGAGGATAACCCGGTGCCCGCGTGCCGCAGCGATGCGGGCGTGGTCCATGCCACGCCAGGCCATGACCACGGTATCCTGCGGGAGCTGCGGCGCACACATGATTTCATCCCAGCCGACCATGCCCCGGCCCAGTTTGCGCAGCACCTGGGCGCAGTGGTGGGTGAAGTAGTTCTGAATCTCGCTTTCGCGCTTCATGCCAAGCTGCTGCATGAAGGCTTGCGCGGCCGGGCTCTTCTGCCACTGGTCGCGGGGCACCTCATCACCGCCGATATGGATGTACGGTGCGCGGGGGAAGAGCTCGCACACCTCGGTCAGCACGTCCTCGATAAAGCGGAAGGCGAACTCATTGGGCGCCATCACATGGGTGAACACCCCCCAGCCGGTCACCACCTCCGGCGCAAACCCGGGGCTGTCCTGATTGCCCAGTTCGGGGTAGGCTGCCACCGCAGCGCTGGCGTGGCCGGGAATTTCAATCTCCGGGATGATGGTGATACCCAGGCTGTGCGCATAGGCCACAATGTCGCGCACCTCATCCTGGCTGTAGAAAAACTCCACGGGCCTGCCGTCCTTGATGCGCTGGTCCTGCCAGTCGGAACTTTCCGTTCGCTTGCTGCCAGTTTCGGTGAGCCGGGGGTATTTCCGTATTTCGAGGCGCCAGCCCTGGTCATCGCACAGGTGCCAGTGCAGGCGGTTGAGCTTGTAGTGCGCCATGATGCGCAGAATTTTCTTCGTCCCCTCCACAGAAATGGGGTGGCGGCAGGGATCCAGCATGATACCGCGGTGCCCCAGCCAGGGGGCATCCTCCACCCGCATGGCGGGCAGGGCGGCTTGCCCCGCAGCATCGGTGCACACCGCCTGCGCCAGAGTCTGGGCCGCTGCGCTCAGTGCTTCGGCCTGTGCCACCCGGATGCAGATACCGCGCGGGGTCACTTCCAGACTGTATGCTTCGGGGTGTGGCAGGCTGCTCAGCTCCACGGTGAGCTCGCCCTGCATTTCTTCCGGCAGAACCGTGAACCCCGCGGCCGTGAGTGCGCGGATAGCGGCGCGCCCCAGTTCGCTGTGGCTTGTGGCGGAATCAACTCTTATGCCCCCTTGCAGAAGAAAGTCGGGGCTCCGCTGCTCAACAGAAATCTGCCGGGGCTGGGGATGATGGCGGGCTCGATTTCAACCGGAGCAGAGGGCAGGGCGCTTGCCGGTGAAAACAGCACCGCTGCTGCCGTGGCAAGTCCCCATCGGCGGAGACAAGGGGTGGAGAGAAACATGGTGGAAAATATCAGAAATCCTCAAACTCGTATTTGCGGAGTTTCATGAAGGTGGGTGCCGGTCGGCGGGAATCCCAGAAAAGCAGCAGCATGGCCCCCAGCAGCAGCAGCCGCATGCCCGTGTCGAAGGGGTAATTCGTTATCTCATGCGTACTGCCCAGGCAGTTGCAGCTCAGCTCCAGTCCGCGCATCCAGCCCTGGAAATACAGCAGCAGAAACACGCTGCACATCACCAGCCCCCACACCGTGGCCCCGCGGTAGCTTCGCTTCGTGAGCAGGCATACTGCCACTACCAGCTCCATGGCCAACCCTATGCAGGCCAGAGGAAACGAAAAGAACGCCGGCAGTATGCGGCTGCGTGTCAGAAAATCGACCATCTCGTTCAGCCCGGCCACCTTCTGCAGCCCCGTGAACAGGAAGAACACCCCCAGCCCCAGGCGCAGCACATTCAGCAGCATGTTGACGAAACGATTATACTTCACACCGCCAGTATACATTACCCACCCTCTTCTCCGCAAGCAGGAATTTTGTATTCCTTCCCGAACCTACACGTGTCCCAAAGATTTGGTAAGCAATAGAAACATCAGCAACATTTTGGAAGAAGCCCCAATCTGCCCGCCAAATTGGAGTTTGTGGGGGAACTCTGTCGGAGCACGGGACTTCAGTCCCGATTGGAAGCACCGTTATTTCGGGACTGAAGTCCCGTGCCCCGACAACGACAAACATCAATTGTTTCAGAGTAGTGCTCCGTTTTATGAATCCGAACTAAAATTTTTGGCTGGCAATCTGGTTGGAATTATGATAAAATATTCGCGCTATGTTATCAGATCGCACCAAGGCAGGTATTCAGCGTGCGCCGCATCGTAGTCTGATGCGCGCCACGGGCATGACGGATGAGGACATCAAGAAGCCGTTCATCGCTATTTGCAACTCTTTCAACGAGGTGATTCCCGGCCACGTGCACCTCAACAAGGTGGCTGAGCTTATCAAGGACGAGGTGCGCAAGGCAGGCGGCACCCCGATTGAGTTCAACCTCATTGGCGTGTGCGATGGTATTGCCATGGCGCACCAGGGCATGAAGTTCTCCCTGGCCAGCCGCGAGCTGATTGCCGACAGCGTGGAGACGATGCTTTCCGCCCACGCATTCGATGCCTGTATCTGCATCCCGAACTGCGATAAGATTGTGCCCGGCATGGTGATGGGCGCATTGCGCTGCAATATCCCGACCATTTTCTGCAGCGGTGGCCCCATGGCCGTGGGCAAGGGCCGCAACGGCGAGGCTCTGGACCTCAACAGCGTGTTCGAGGCCGTGGCTGCCTGCACCGCCGGTAAGATTACGGAAGAAGAGCTGCACTATGTGGAGTGCCACGCCTGCCCGAGCGCCGGTTCCTGCAGCGGTATGTTCACCGCCAACTCCATGAACTGCCTGTGTGAGGTGCTGGGTCTGGCTCTGCCGGGCAACGGCACGCTGCTGGCGCTTTCCGAGGAACGCAAGGAGTTCTGGCGCGCCGCAGCCCGCCGCGCCGTGGAGATGGCAAAGCAGGGTGGCCCGCTGCCCCGCGACCTCATCACCGAGGCGGCTATCGACAACGTGTTCACCTGCGATATGGCCATGGGCGGTTCCTCCAACACCGTGCTGCACACCCTGGCATTTGCTGCCGAGGCCGGCTTTGAGTACGACCTGAAGCGCATCGATGAAATTTCCAGGCGCACGCCGAACATCTGCAAGGTAGCCCCCAGCTCCCGCTACCACATGCACGATGTGCTGCGTGCCGGTGGCATCATGACCATCCTGGCCGAAATCAACAAGATTCCCGGTGCGCTGAACACCAATGTGCCCACCGTGAGCGGCAAGACCCTGGGCGAGCAGATTGAGGGGCTCTCCACGCAGGATCCCGCCGTCATCCGCACATTGGACAACGCCTACTCCAAGGATGGCGGTCTGGCCGTGCTCTTCGGCAACCTGGCAGAGCAGGGCGCCATCGTGAAGAAGGCCGGCGTGCTGCCCGAGATGATGGTGCACCGCGGCCCGGCTGTGATTTTCGAGAGCCAGGAGGAAGCCTGCGCCGGTATTCTGGCAGATAAGGTGAAGCCCGGCGATGTGGTGGTCATCCGCAACGAAGGCCCGAAGGGCGGCCCCGGCATGCAGGAAATGCTGGCTCCCACCAGCTACATCATGGGCAAGGGCCTGGGCAACTGCGTGGCTCTCATCACCGATGGCCGTTTCTCCGGCGCCACACACGGTGCCTGCATCGGACATGTTTCCCCGGAAGCCGCCGAGGGCGGTCTTATCGGACTCCTGAAGGATGGCGACATCATCAGCATCGATATTCCTGCCCGCAGCATGAATGTGGAGCTGAGCGATGAGGAAATCGCCGCCCGCCGAGCTGTGTGGCAACCCACCATGCAGGAAATCCCCAGCAAGTGGCTGAAGCGCTACCGCAAGCTGGCTACCAATGCCAGCAAGGGCGCCGTTCTGGCCTGATATTGATACCACCCGAAATAAACTATGAGTGATACCAGACAAAACTTCATCGTCAAGTACTTCTCCGAGTTCGGCGTGCTGCGCGAGTGCGGCAAGAACTTCTGGCTCACGAACTTCATCCAGTTCTTCGATGGGCTGTCGTACTTCACGCTCATCATCGTGTTCTCCCTGTTCCTGAACAAGTACTGCGGTTTCCGCGATGCGGACGCCCCGTACTGGGTGGGCATGTACACGCTGTTCATCTCCCTGTTCGTATTCGCAGTGGGCACCATCTGCGATATCATCGGCCTGCGCCGCACCTACCTCATCGGCTTCACGCTGCTTATCGGCGGGCGTCTGATTCTGGGTATGGGCACGGACTTCGGCACCGAGGTGCTGCAGCTCAGCCAGGATGCCTCCCGCTACTTTGTGATGGCCGGTATCGGCATCATGTCCTTCGGCACGGCTTTCATGAGCCCCTGCATCACCACCTCCATCCGCCGCTTCACCACGCTGCGTGCCCGCCCGACAGGCTTCAACTTCTACTACCTGTTCATGAACGTGGGTGCTCTACTGGCCGGCTTCGCCATCGTGGACCCGCTGCTCAAGTGGCAGGGCGATATCGATGGCCTGCTGTGGGTTATCAACTTCGGCACGGCCTGCAACTGCATCGCCTTCGTGTTCACCCGCTTCATTGATGAGGATTTCTTCGCTGTGCCGGAGGAACGCATCGTGAAAACGGAGAAATCCGCCCAGCGCCCGCTGCAGCTCATCGGCCAGGTGGCCCGCGAGCGTGCCTTCCAGAAGCTCATCGTCTTCCTGGTGCTCACGCTGGGTGTGCGTCTGGTGTTCACCCTGCAGTTCCTGGTGATGCCGCAGTACTACCTGCGCACCATCGGCGATGATTTCAAGCTGGGCTTCATGAACTCCCTGAATCCCTTCGTGATTATCACGGGCCTCATCCTCATTATCCCGATTCTCAACAAGTTCTCCACGGTGAAGCTCATGATTACCGGTATGAGCATCTCGGCCTGCTCGCTCATCCTCATGGCTGTGCCGCCGCAGACCTACTTCATCATCCCCGGTATCGAGACCATCGGTCAGGCCTACTTCGTGGCCATCTTCCTGCAGATTCTCATCTTCGCCTTCGGTGAGCTGCTGTTCAGCCCGCGTTTCTCCGAATATGTGGCCCGCGTGGCACCTAAGGACAAGGTGGCTTCCTACATGTCGCTTTCTGCACTGCCCATGTTCATTGCCAAGCCGATTAACGGCGTGGTGGGCGGTCTGCTGGTGTCCTACCTCTGCTTCGACGGCATCGCCGCCAAGATGGACACCGGCCACATCGGCTTCTGGGATTCCCCCGAGTTCATGTGGACCATCTACCTCATCATGGCCCTCATTTCCCCGCTGGCCATCATCCTGACCAAGGACAGCTTCGTTTCCGATAATCCTGAAGAGACCACAGCCCACGAAACCGACGTGGAGAAGGACGAGGAAGAAAACACCGTAACCGCTAACGCCTGATTTCTACACACCATGTCTGATACTCAACACAAGACCGAATGGCTCCCCATCATCAAGGATATGTGCATCCTGGTGTGCATCATGGGTGCCCTGGGCTACGCCTGCAACCTGGCCATGAAGCCCTTTGAATCCGTGCAGGTCACGGACTCCCTCGTGTCACTCATCCGCAAGGGCGGTGTGCAGGACGGCAAGGACGACATCTTCCTGAAGGAATTTGCCGAGGGTTGCAAGAAGCACAAGGATTTCGTGAACACGCCGGACAGCACCGGCCGCACCCCGCTCATGTGGGCTGTGTACACGAACTTCAACAACCCGGATCTCTCCCTCGCTAAGGATGCTGACCGCGCCTACTATGTGCAGGAGCTCCTCAATGCCCCCGGTGTGAACATCCACGCCAAGGACCAGGACGGCTTCACCGCCCTCCACTGGGCTGCCTGGAGCGGCATGCCGCACTCCGCAGCCATGCTCATCAAGGCCGGGCTGGATATCAACGAGAAGGAAGGCAACGGCTACACCCCGCTCATGCTCGCTGCCATGCGTGGCGATGATACCGTGGTGAAGATGCTGCTGCAGCTCGGTGCGGATACCGCCGCCACCAACAAGGATGGCAAGACCGCTGCCCAGCTGGCCGATGAGAAAGGGCAGGCCTACGACAAGCGCCAGTCACAGGCGTACACGCTCATCTATTCTGATAAGCGCTCCGCCTCCTACCACACCACGCAGCAGATGCTGAAGGGCGCCGCCCCGGCTCCTGCCTCCATCGACCAGGTTCTGGCTGAGACGGAAGCTCTCGTGAACGCCGCCAAGGCCGATGCCGCTCCCCCCGCCGAGGAGGAGTAAAGCTTGCACCTCATCTGATAATAAATAGAAAGAGAGCTCGAATGAGTTCTCTTTCTGTTTATTGGTAACTTCTAAAAACTCGAAACTAATCAACAAATTGGAATTTGCAGAGTAGTTTGCGGAGCGTCAGCGTAGCGGAAATTTGAGCCCGGAGGGCGGTATATTCTTAGCCCAGGGTGCAGCCGCGATAGCGGCGGAACCCTGGGTATGGTACAAAGAATGACCGGAACCCCGGAGCGTAGCGGAGTGGGTGGCAGCCCGCCACGGCGTAGGGCGTGAGCCCGGAGACGGGAAGCTTTTGCTTAGTGTTTTAGCTGCGCTTTCTGCCACCCGCTCACTTCGTTCGGGGTTCTGATATGTTCTTCGTTTTACCCAGCGTTCCGCCGCGTGGCGGCTCCACGCTGGGCTATGATTCTGTCGCCCTTGCGGGCTCAAGTTTCCGCTCGCCATTGGCTCGCCAAATTCCAATTTAGTGAGTTTTTAGAAGTCCCCTATTATCAATCTTATAAGTTTTTTTGACAGATTATGGTGAATGTGTTAGTATACGGCCATGGATGAATGGAAGCAAAATGCGGTTTTTGCCCTTGCGGGAATGATTATACTTGCTCTCGGATGCTGGATTATCATCGACAATGGAGAAGTCAGTGCCAAGGCCGCGACTCTTGTTGTCCTGGGGCTTTGCGGGACAATCGGCTGTTCCTGGCTCGTGGCGCTGGACGTTCGTGAAATTCTTTCCACCCGCAGGGAGAGAGAGAAACTCGGAACGCCCGCCCGGCTGGAACTCGATATGCCCTATCACGAATTGGTGGCCCGTTTCCTGGCTCTTGCCAAGGTGGATGACTTGGTAACCGTCGAGCAGGGCTGGTTGTCATGGAAAACGCAATCCTTTGCCGATATTGCCATCCGCCGTGTGGGGGAGTCTGATTGGATGGCTCTATACTGGGTGCGTTCCAACTGGCATTATACCGACACCCAGTTGCGCCGGGTGTGTAAGTCTGCTGCGCAGGAAATGCCGGAGGAGTTCAAGAAATCCAAGGCACATGGGCTCCTTATCTACAGTAGGGGGGTGCTTTCCATTTATCCGGAGCCGCACCGGAAACAGGTGGAGGACGCTTTCATGGATAATATCTTCCTGCCCACGCGCGAGGCATTCATGACATGGCTGGTTGAGACCGAAGGAGAGGAGGAGTAAAGCGTACTCGACATCTGATAGCATTCAGGAGAAAGAGAGCTCGATTGAGCTCTCTTCCTGCTTTTCGGGTGAGCCCGATTACGGGGTAGGTGCTTCGTGCTCTGAATCTATGCCGGAAAGCTCTGCTGCGGTTTTGGCCCCGGCCAGTTTCAGCAGGTTGGCAACACTGAAGTCCTTTGCGTGAGTGAGCTTGGTGACGATGCCTTTCTTTGTTTTTTTAGGGTTTTTGCTGAGCTCTAAAAGTCGGGCAAGTTCCTTCTTGTAGCTGGCAGCCGGGGGGAAAACAACACCTTCATCCTTCAGAGCGCTATCAAGAACAGTTTTGCCTTTCCAGATGTAGTTCAGATTCGCTTTGCCCTTAATCAGCGCATCCATGGAACGTACATTCTTATTTCTGCTTGCCATGAGAAGGGCTGTGTCGCCTATAGTGGCTTCCCGGAATTTGCCGGCGATGATGTATCGGTTTTCGATGCATGCACTCGGGTCGACTCCCTGAGAAATCAGGAATTCGATACCTTTGTGGCTGTCGGCGCAGGCGCATTCCATAATCCAGGTGGCGCCCCAGTCCGTCATGGCTTTGAAGTGGGCTCCACGGCTTTGGAGATATTGCAGCATGCGGGCAGCTTCTTTCGCATTCCCGGAGGACATTTCATTGAAGGTTCGGTGTATCAGGTGCTCTCCATGGTTGTTGATGGTGCAGCCATACGAAATGAGTAAGTCGAGAGTCTTGAAATCGTTGTGTCGGGCTACCAGCGCAAAGACGTTCAGCTTCATACCGCTGGCACCCAATGGGTAGTTGATGTTTTCGATGGGGATATATGCAAGCGGGTTGGCTCCTTTCCTGAGGTATTTCTTGACGATGGCTGGTTTGTATTCGGGCGGCATCACATAGCCCGGAGAAGAGGAGGGCTTGGTCTTGATTCCTTCGGGCACGGCTTCCTTTTTAAGTATGTTTGCTTCCTTGTGCGTGAGGTAGAGGTAGGCCAGCAAGTCGTGCGTCGCTTCATCGTCGAATTCCCGCTCAATGAGCTTGACCTTGCGAGCTGCATGCCCTTCCAGCTTCCAGAGCTTTTTGTTGGCAGACATATTGCCGTTCTGTGCAGCGAAGGTATACCAGTTCATGGCTTCGCCCGGATCTTTGTCAACACCTTCGCCCTCGGCGTAGATATCGCCCAGTTGCTCCATGGCCTGGGTATCCATCTTGTGCGCCTTGGAAACAAGCGATTCGGTTGCGGGGCTGGTGTTGGTGTATTCTCCGCTTGCAAGCGGCGCCAGCAGGGCCGCGGCGATGATGCATAATGTACTGATTGTTTTCATGTGAACCGTGTGCCATTATGGGCTAAAATTATCGCGATTTCAAGAAGATTCTTGATTTCCGTGCATGATGTGCTAAACTCATAAGGCATGAAGCTTATCTGCGAATACCTGTTATATGGCCTTGCCGGTCTGGGTCTTGTGCTGGGGGCTGGGTACTGGTTTTCGGTGTCCGGATTTGATTTCCGTCAGCTGCTCATGCTGGTGGTAGGTGCGGGGTTGGTGGCGGCAGCCGTTGCCCTGTTGAAGCGTGATGCAAAGGACGAGCTGAAACGCGGCAAGAAGGCCCGCCAGCAGAAACAAGGCTGGAACAAGGCAGTTCGCGTGGAAACGGAGCTTCCTTTCGACCACCTGGCCGCCAATTTTCGCGAGCTGGAGAAGAAAACGGATGAAGTGGTGGCCGAGCCTGCGTATCTTTCCTGGAATTCCGGTGCGGCTGTGGAAATCCGCATCGAGAAGCTGGATAATGACGGTTGGGTGGCCATTTTCTGGTTGCGCTCACCCTGGCACTATACCGACACCCAGCTGGCAACAATCTGCCGGAGCGAAGGCATTGCCATACCTGCCGGATTTAAGAAGATGCAGGCGCATGGCCTGGCTGTCTACCGGCAGGGCTCACTGAGCCTCTACCCCGCCACACAGAAGGAACAGTTTGAGGAGGCTTTCTTCAGCACCCTCCTGCAGCCCGAGGAGGGATTCCGACAGTGGCTGGCTGAGTATACGGAAGAAGGATAACCGAACTTGCAGGATGGATAGTGAGTTGCTGATGCGATTGTTGTGCATGCTTCCGGGCATGTTTGCCGCTTTGCTCTGGTTGAGACCGGGCTGGCGCGAGGCCGCCCGCTATGCCATGATACTGTTGTCTTCCGGGGTGCTGATTGGCCTCCTGGATACTTATGGTGACATGGGGGCGGCAGGTTGTTATGTTCTGCAACATCTGCTTTTTTCCGGGGCTCTGCTGGTGTTCCTGCTGGGGCGGTATATGCTGAAATGCGACTGGAAGCAATCCCTGTATGCCGGTGGTGTCTATTGGTTTGCGCAAGGGATATGCAGCTTGCTGGTCGTACCCTGTTTCCTGGAAATGTCCCGGGCTTTATGGCTTTCTTTTCTGGGGGCTTTGGTAGAGGTGCTTTACATCTGGTTCTTTGTGTGGCTCGCCACGCGTCATTCAGGCATTTCCCGGAAGGTGGGGCTGTTGAGCTCTGCGGCCATCGTGGCGTGTACTACTTTGATTACCGTCAATCTGGGCCTGTATGCACCGCGCTTGTCGGCCTGGAGCTCGCTGAATGAATTGAACTGGATAATGATAGTCTACCCACTGTTCCCGCTTGCCTGCTCGTTGCTCTGCTTTGCTCTGGTGATGCGCTTTGTCCATGGGCTGAGCTGGAAACGCGCGTTTGCATTTGCTTTGTTATATGTGGCATTGCCCGCCATGGGGGAAGTGGGCCTGATTCTCAGCATTCACATGTTGACTTAACGGGCTTTTATAGAAAAATATCGGAGCCCCGAAGGGGTGACAGAAAGTGCTGCAATACACTGATGCTGTGCTTTCTGCCACCCCCTACCGGGGCTCCATTTTATTGACGCGGCAATTAAAAATTGATGTGTTATACGTACTGAAGGGGTAACAAATTGGAATTTGGCGGGCTGAAAGCCCGAGGAATTTTGAGCCCACGAAGTGGGTGAAAGAACACTAGCCGGGGGTAAGCCCGCAAAGCGGGCGCAGCCCCCGGAATGCGATAAATTAAAATGGATCCCCGGAGGGGTGACAGAAAGCGATGCAATACACTGATGCTGTGCTTTCTGTCACCCCTGCCGGGGCTCCGATATTTTTTTCAATATACCGGGGGCTGCGAGCGCTGACGCGCTCTTACCCCCGGCTAGTGTTCTTACGCCCCTGCCGGGGCTGATTTTCC
>JAFSFD010000060.1 GCA_017435365.1 Akkermansia sp.
CACATCCGCAAAACCCTGCGCCCCGGTAAACTGGAGGAGAAAATGCGCTGGCTCGTGCTCATGGGGCTCTGCCAGCTTTTCGTGCTGCGCCAGGCAGAACACGCCGCCGTGGGCGAAACCGTGCGCCTGGCTCCGCAGCGCGTGCGCGGTGTGGTGAATGGCATGCTGCGCAATGCCGCCCGCCGCAAGGCTGAGTTTGACGCCGAGCATGAGACTCTGCCGCTCGCGGTCCGCTTTTCGACCCCATCCTGGCTGGTGAAGCGCTGGCTGCGTGAATTCGGCGAGCCTGATACCAGCGCCATGCTGGAGTGGAACTCGCTCACCCCGCCGGTGTATGCCCGCCTGAATCCCCTGAATCCGCCAGCGGAGATTCCGGAGTGCTGGGAGCCGCTGCCGGCGCTGCCGCTCTGGTATCGCCTGCATGGCCCGCTGCCGCTGGAGGCTCTCAGGGCAGGGCAGTTGTATGTGACCGACCCCTCCACCCGCTATTGCGTGAAGCTCCTGGCGCCGCAGCCCGGTGAGCGCGTGCTGGATGCCTGCGCCGCGCCCGGTGGCAAATCTGCCGCCATGCTGGCCGCCACAGGGGGAGATTTGCACCTGCTGGCCACGGATGTGGAGGAATTCCGCCTTGCTCCCCTGCGCGAGAACCTGCTGCGCGCCGGCGGGCGCGATGTGCAGGTCGCGCAGCATGATTGGACCCGGCCATGCCCGGCAGAGTGGTGTGGCGCATTCGATGCCGTGCTGCTGGATGTCCCTTGCTCCAACAGCGGCGTGCTGCAGCGGCGTGTGGATGCCCGCTGGCGGCTCTCGGCGGGGGAAATCACGCGTCTTGCCGCGCTCCAGTTGCAGATTCTGGAGCAGGCCAGCGCCGCTGTCCGCCCCGGCGGTCGCCTGGTGTACAGCACCTGTTCCATCGACCGCGAGGAAGACCGCGCCGTCGTAGATGCCTTCCTTGCTACCCATAAGGATTTTACCTTTGTCGAAGAATATCTGGCTCTCCCCCACCGCGAGCAGGCAGACGGCGCCTATGCCGCCCTCCTGTGCCGCGCAAATTAGCTGAATTCATAAAAAAAAGCTCGCTTTCCCCGCAATCAGCGGTATAATGGGAACGAAGCATACCCCGAACCTCATCTACCATGATTACAAAGAAGCTCACCATTCAGAACAAGCTTGGCATTCACGCACGCCCCGCAGCGCAGTTTGTGCGCGTGGCCAGTCGTTTTCAGGCCGATGTCTCCGTTGAAAAGGACGATGAAGCGGTGGATGGCAAGAGCATCATGGGCCTGATGATGCTGGCCGTGGGCTGGGGGGCTGAAATCGCCGTCACGGCAGACGGCCCGGATGAAGCCGATGCTATCGCTGCTCTTGAAGAGCTGATTAACAATAAGTTCGGCGAGGCTTAATCCCTCGCCGATGCCTTTTGACCTTCACCCGCTTCCCCGGTTATATGAGCGAAGGAGCAGAGCGCCGGTTTCAGGGGCAGCCCGTTTCCGAGGGTATTGCCATGGGCAGGCTGCGCGTGGAGGCCCGGGGCTGTGCTGCTCCGCCCACCCGCACCATCCTCCCCACGGAACTGGAGGCCGAGTGGCAGCGCTTTGAGACCGCGCTGGAGCGCACAGAGCTGGAAATCAAGCTGCTCAAAACCCGTGTGGAGGAGCTCAGCGGTGCGAATGAAGCCGCTATTTTCGATGCACACCTCCTCTTCCTGCGCGACCGCATGATTATCTCCCGCATGCGCAAGGAAATGCCCAGGCGTCTGCAGAATATCGATTCGGTCTATTATGCCGTGGTGCAGAACTTCATGGAAGCCATGCGCATGGTGGACGATGCCTACCTCCGCAGCCGCGTGGCGGATATTGCAGATGTGCTGCAACGCGTGCTTAAAAACCTGGACCAGGGAAGTGCCCGGACCCGCCGGAACAAGACGGTGAGCGAGGAACCCTGCCTGCTGGCCGCATACGACCTGACCCCCAGTGACACCGCCGACCTCGATTCTCAGAACGTGCTGGGTTTCGTGACGGAAGCCGGCTCTTCCATTTCGCACACCGCGATTCTGGCCCGCTCACTGGGCCTGCCCGCAGTGGTGGCGGTGCCGAACCTCGTGCGCGAGGCCCGCGTGGGCTCCTCCGCTATTCTGGATGGCTACCACGGCACCCTGATTCTCAACCCCACGGCTGAGACCCGCGCATACTACGAGCAGATGCGGGCCGAGAAGGAGAAGGCCTACCAGGCCCTCCTGGATATGCGCGACCTGCCTGCCGAAACGCGGGATGGCCGCCGCATCCGCGTGGCCTGCAACCTGGAGTTTGTGCATGAGTACGGCTCCATCAAGCGCAACGGGGCAGAGGGCGTGGGCCTGTACCGCACGGAGTTCTTTCTGCTGGGGGGCGATGGCCTGCCCGATGAGGAGACCCAGTACCAGCACTACCGCCGCCTGGTGGAGGAATGCGCCCCGCAGGAGGTGATTTTCCGCACGCTGGATTCCGGTGGCGACAAGTTGCCCTTCGAGGTGCTGGAGGAGAAAGAGGAAAACCCCTTCCTGGGCTGGCGCGGCATCCGCGTTTCCCTGAGCCGCCCGGCTGTGTTCAAGGAGCAGCTGCGGGCCATTCTGCGTGCTTCGGCGCATGGCAAGGTGGGCGTCATGTTCCCCATGGTCTCCGGCCTCACTGAGGTGAAAGACGTGCATGCCATTCTCGATGAATGCCGCCGCGAGCTGCGCGACCGTGGCGAGGCGTTCGATGAGAATATGCGCGTGGGTATCATGATTGAGGTGCCCAGCGCCGCCGTCATGGCCGATGTGCTGGCCCGCTATGTGGATTTCTTCTCCATCGGCACCAATGACCTCACGCAATACACCATCGCCGTGGATCGCGTGAACTACCGCGTGGCCAGCATGTTCCGCTCCACGCACCCCGGCGTCATCCGCCTGATTCACCAGACTATCAAGGCCGGCATTCCCACCGCCATCTGCGGCGAAATGGGGGGCGATATCACCCTCGTGCCGCTGCTGGTGGGCCTGGGCGCCACCGAGCTCTCGGTTGGTTCCCACCTTCTCCCGCTCATCCGCTTCGCCATCCGCCATCTCAACTTCGAGGAATGCCGCAGGATGGCCGAAATGGCGCTTCAGGCAGAAGATTCCCGCACCATCCGTGCTCTTTCCAAGGAACTCGCCCTGCGTTCGTATCCGAACCTGTTTGAGTGATTGCGATATGCCGGAAAGAATACTTGCGCCGGTGGGGGGCAGGGGTATAATGGCTGGTAACCGTTATGAGCATCATTTCCTACGCGAATCAGAATGTGTATGAGCTGGTGGCCTACCAGCCCGGCAAGCCGATTGAGGAAACCGCCCGCGAGCTGGGCCTGCGCCCGGAGGATATCGTGAAGCTGGCTTCCAATGAGAACTCCCTGGGGCCTTCTCCGCTGGCAGTGGAGGCCATGCAGAAGGCGGCGGCCGGCATGCACATCTATCCGGATGGTGCTTCCTTTGCGCTGCGCAGCCGCGTGGCTGAGCTGCATGGGGTGGACTTTGCCAACACGGTGGTGGCCAATGGCAGCAGCGAGCTCATTGAGCTGCTGGCCCATGCGCTCCTGCGCCCCGGCACGGAAGTGATTGCCGCGGATTATGCCTTCACGCTCTATCCCATCGTCGCAAAGCTGATGGGGGCGAGCTACATTTCCATTCCCAACCGGGATAAGTGGACGCACGACCTGGAGGCTATGCTGGCCGCCATCACCCCGCAGACCCGCCTGGTGTTCATCACCAACCCGACCAACCCGGTGGGCACCATGGTGAGCCAGGAGGAACTGGAATCTTTCATTTCCCGCGTGCCGGAGCATGTGGTGGTGGCTATCGATGA
>JAFSFD010000061.1 GCA_017435365.1 Akkermansia sp.
CTTCATTGAAGGCCATATCCAGCACCCAGTGTAATTGGTTTTCAATCCCCCAATGGGCACGAATCCATCGCGCAAATTGAGATGCCTCTACATGGTGCAAGCTGGTGATATAGAATCTGGTTTCCAATGCTTTATGCTCATTATTGGATTTGTCGTAACGTAGCGAGCAAGTGGTGGAGCGCGTCACGCGTCAGCGTGGCGGGCGTAACCACTCGTACAACCCCAAAAGAAACCTGAACCCCTCCGGGGCTCCATTTTATTTTGTCGCATTCCGGGGGCTGCGCCCGCAAAGCGGGCTTACCCCCGGCTAGTGTTCTTTCACCCACTTCGTGGGCTCAAAATTCCTCGGGCTTTCAGCCCGACAAATTCCCCATTTCTCTTTTCGCTGCGGATGTTCGCCGCTTCATTATAAAATCTGACGCAGTGCCGTTTGTTTTGAGTTCGGGGCAGATAAGTCAAAACGAACGTCATGTGACTTTCTCACCCCATAGCTGTCCAAGATAGGATAGCTATAAATAAGGGAGGCTGCAATATCAAGACGTTGCAAGTACACGTGTGAGTGGACAAATCCATGCTCTTATTCCTCGCCCAGCATGGTGCGGGCAATCTGCCAGCAGGCGGCGAAGGAATTGGCGAAGTCCTGCGGGCGGGCGGCGAGCCAGCGGTCGATGAGGCTGGCCGGGAAGGGAACCACGCCGCTGATTTCCGCAGCGGGGAAATGCACGCGGCCGTTGTAGAGCGCGGCGTAGAGTGCCACGTGTTCCATGCCGGTTTCCTCACTGGGGGGCAGGGTGCCCAGGCGGATGATTTTCGTATCGGTGATGCCGAGTTCCTCCTCCAGTTCGCGGCGGGCGGCGGTGTCGTAGTCCTCGCCGGCATCCAGGTGGCCGGCGGCGCTGGAATCCCACACGCCGGGGTGGCGGTCCTTGAGCAGGGAGCGCTGCTGCAGCAGGCAGTCGTGTTTTTTGTTGAACACCAGCACATGCACGGCGCGGTGAATCAGCCCCGCATCGTGCACTTCCTTGCGGGTGGCCTGGCGCAGCACGCAGTCGTTCTCATCCACCACGTCGAAAAGCTCATCGTCCTTCTGAGCCACGGCAGCGAGGGGATGCGGGTCGTAGGCATTGGTGAGGCGCACCCACTGCTCCAGCCCCAGTTCCTCAGGGCGGGCGGTGGGGGAGATGCCGAGGGCGGCGGAAACCTCGCTCCAGGCGGGCTGCCCGGGCAGCTGCTTGTGCATCTGCTTGCGGCGCTGGGCAAAGCAGCGGCGCATCAGTTCATCCATGAGCCGGTGGTCATAGGGCGGCAGGCTCCGCGGGTCGCGCGGGGTGAGCAGCATCACCGTCGAATCAATCTTGGGGCGCGGGTTGAAGGCCTCCGGCGGCACGGTCTTGAGCGCGCGCGGCACCCAGTCCATCTGGATGCGCAGGGAAAGCAGCCCGTAGGCCTCATCCCCCGGCCGGGCCAGGATGCGGTCGATAAACTCCTTCTGCAGCATGACCACGGCGCGCGAGACAGCGCAGGGCGAAGTCAGGAAATTGGCCAGAATGGCACCACCTGCCGAATAGGGCAGATTGCCCATGAACTTGACCGGCTGCTCGGCAAAGAGCGGGCGCGGGTCCCAGCTGGCGCCATCGGCATGGTGCACCTCCACATGCGGCGTATCGGCCCAGCGGTGGCGCTGGTATTCGGCCAGGCGGGCATCGAACTCCACCAGAATCAGCTTGCGGCACAGCGGAGCCATGTGCTCAGTGAGCGCACCGGTGCCCGGGCCTACCTCCACCACGCAATCGGTGGGCTCAATCTCCAGCTGGCTCACAATCCAGCGGGCAATATTCTCATCCACCAGGAAATTCTGCCCCAGCGACTTCGAGGGACTCACCCCGGTCTCTTCCAATACCTGCCGAATCTGTGTCGCGTTCATGTGCGCGGCATTGTATCGCAAAAGAAGGTGTTAGGCAAGACAATAGCGTCAGCGTGCACGGATGAGCCCCAGCAGCCGCTCCAGCACCTGGAGCCGCGCGGTGGTATCTGCGCCCGGGGTGGATTTCAGTTCCTCGATGCGCTGCTGCAAGTGCGAGAGGGCTGTGATTCCGGCCATGAGGGGGACATCCATCTGGCGCTCTTCATATTCTTCATCGCTTTCACCGGGGCGTTGCGGTTCTGCGTTGATGCAGATGAGGTGCGGATCTGCCCCGGCCTGCAGCAGGAGACGGAGTTTTTCTTCTGCCTCCAGCGCGGTGAGTTGAGCCATGTCCTCAGCCCGGCAGGCGGCTCTGGCAATGGCCTGCACCGTGGTGGAGGAGCTGCTGCGGTCGTTGACATCCACGAGCCGGTGCTCCAGAATGAAACGCACCAGGGGCAGGGTGCCTGGGTAGGCAATAATCGAGCAGAAGTTGTTGATATCTGGCTTCAGGCCATGCTCCATGGCCCAGAGGAAGGTGCCCGGGTGGTGGTGAATCGCCAGATCAGCCAGGCAGCACGTCGCGATATAGGGACTGCGGTTCAAATCGGCACCGTGCTTCAGCAGAAATTCGGCGTGCTGCCTGCGCTCATTCCAGGGGGTGCGTATGCCGGTGGAGCTGATTCCTGCCAGCAGGGGCGTGATGGGCAAATCCGCCTCGTACTCATCCCCCGGTACGCTTGAGTACAGGGTGCGCAACTGCGCATTCGGTTCGGCTCCATGCCGGATGAGGGCGCGGAGCGCATCATAATGCCCGCTGAGACTGGCCGCGATAGCCGGGGTCAGGCCAGCGGTCGGGTGTTCCCGCAGATGCCGGTGAATGAAGAAATGCGGCGTTGTCTGCGGGGCGGGGCGCCCGGCCTGACCGTCTGCCGCAATTTCCACGAGCTGTTCGGCAACAGGAGCCATGTGGCAGCGGGCGATGAACGCAAGCTCCAGACGCTGGATGAAGCCGGGCTCTGGTGCCTGGGCCCGCCAGGCTGAGATGATTCTCTCCTGTTCTTCCCGAGTGGGTAATTGATGCTCCGGGGTGTCGAAACAGAGTTTGTAATAACCTTCTTCCTCTTTTGTCTTTTTCGCGTCCGGGGAAATGGGTATGGGACAGAAGGCATCCCTGATCCACTGGTGGCGCATATAAGAATCCAGCCGGGTCAGGGCCGCCCGCTCATCGGGGGTCCAGCTCTCATGAAAGTTGCTCAGCTCGCCTCGCCAGGTCCAGCTGTACAACCAGCAGAGCGCGCAGCCGAGGGCTATGATAAGCAGAATCAGCAGCCCGCCTGCTGTTTTGAGAAGTATTTTGCCCGCTTTCATTTGGGGGTGATTATATAGCGGCGACTATTCGTTGACAAGGAGAAAATTCTACTCGAAGAATGCCTGGAGTTGTGCTAGAGTGACGGCATGGAGAACGACTGCATACGCCCGAAATGGCTGGAATGGGCCAAGGAGATTCAATTCATCGCCCAGGCAGGGATTGAGTACAGCCCGGACCCCTTTGACCGCGAGCGATTCGAGCGCCTGCGTGAGATGGCGGCGGAAATGATGTCTGCCATGACTGAGCTGCCCTTGGCGAAAGTGCGTGATTTGTTCTGCAACGAGACGGGGTTCCAGACCCCGAAACTGGATTCCCGCGCCGCCATCATCCGCGAGGGCAAAATCCTGCTGGTGCAGGAGCGGGACGGCCTGTGGTCCATGCCGGGCGGCTGGGTAGATGTGGACCAGACCATCTCCACCAACCTGGTGAAGGAAACCCGCGAGGAGGCCGGGCTTGCCGTGGAGGTCGGCCGCCTGGTGGCGCTGCATGAATACAGCCGCCGTAATTGCCGCCGCCCGTTCCCGTACAATATCATCAAAGCCTTTGTGCTCTGCGAGCCCATCGGCGAGCCGCATCTTGTGGAAAATCCGGAGACAAGCGCCGTGCAGTGGTTCGCGCCGGATTCTCTGCCACCGCTGCATACCGGCAAGCAGACCGCAGGGCAGGTGGCCATGTGCTTTGCTGCTTACGCAGACACCCACTGGGTGCCGGAGGTGGATTGACAACGAGACTGGAGTGGGGGTATTTTATTGTACTTTCAACGTTTTACGCGTTTTGTTTTTGCTGGCGCGCGCCCAGGACAGGGGTAACAAAAAAGTACCACCTCATAGGTAACACAAGTTCCAGGACATAGGTTACACTTTTGGAGAGACATGTGGCATAATGACTTTATGCCATGGAACACCAAGAGTAGTAATCAAATGAGA
>JAFSFD010000010.1 GCA_017435365.1 Akkermansia sp.
AAGAGCGTATGTGCAAAGCCCCCTGATTCGCACCAGGGGGACTTATTTGCAAAAACGGGATAAAGGTACTTGCAACGTCTTGATATTGCAGCCTTCCTTTTTTATAGCTATCCTATTTTGGACAGCTATGCAAAAAAACACATGTGGCCCAAAGTTTGAATACAAAGCTCGATAAATTGGAATTTGTGGGGGAACTCTGTCGGAGCACGGGACTTCGGTCCCGATTGGAAGCACCGTTATTTCGGGCCCGAAGTCCCGTGCCCCGACAACGACAAACATCAATTTATCGAGATTAGTACTCAAACTTTGGAACACGTGTGCAATTATTCACCACTCGCGCGTCCCCCCGGGGATTTGCGATTGGAAAGAAATCGAACGCCGGCGCAGCCATGGGGCTGCGCCGGCCGGAGTTAAGCTTAGCTGACAGGTTATGCTTACTTGCCGAAGGCGGTCTTGTAGACGCCGAGCACTTCGTCCCAGGTGCAGGGGCGGGGGTTACCGCCGGTGCAGACATCGGCCATGGCGGCGTCGGTAAGGGCCTCCAGGTCTTCCTCCTTCACGCCGATTTCAGCGAGGGTCTGGGGGATGTTCACATCGATGGAGAGCTGCTTCACGGCATCAATGGCGGCCTTGCGGTATTCCTCCTGGCTCATGGAATCGACACCCTGCACACCCATGGCGCGGGCGATTTCGCGGAACTTCTCGCCGGTGTAGGGAGCGTTGTACTCCATCACATAGGGCAGGAGCACAGCGTTGGCCACGCCGTGGGGGGTGTTGTAGAAAGCGCTCAGGGGGTGAGCCATGCCATGCACCACGCCCAGGCCCACGTTGGAGAAGGCCATGCCGGTCATATACTGGCCCAGGGCCATGCCCTCGCGGCCATCGGGGTCGTTCTCCACGGCCTTGCGCAGGTTCTTGGCGATGAGTTCCACGGCCTTGATGTTGAGGGTATCGGCCAGTTCCCAGGCGGCGAGGGTGGTGTAGCCCTCGATGGCGTGGGTGAGGGCATCCATACCGGTGGCGGCGGTGAGGCCCTTGGGCATGGAGCTCATCATATCCGGGTCAACCACGGCCACCACGGGGATATCGTGCGGGTCCACGCACACGAACTTGCGGCGCTTGGCTTCATCCGTAATCACATAGTTGATGGTGGTCTCGGCGGCGGTGCCGGCGGTGGTGGCCACGGCGATGACGGGCACGCACTTGTTCTTGGTGGGGGCGAGGCCCTCCAGGCTGACCACATCGGAGAATTCGGGGTTGTTGATGATGATGCCGATGGCCTTGGCGGTATCCTGCGGGGAGCCACCACCGATGGCAATCATGTAGTCAGCACCGGCGGACTTGAAAGCGGCCACACCCTTGTTCACCACATCCACGCTGGGATTGGCTTTCACCTGGTCGAAAATCTCGTAGGCGCAACCGGCGGCATCCAGCAGGGTGGTCACCTTGGCCACCACGCCGAACTTCACCAGGTCGGCATCGGTCACTACCAGGGCCTTGGCAAAACCACGGCCCTTCACTTCGGTCACGATGGCTTCCACAGCGCCGTGGCCGTGGTAACTCGTCTCATTCAGAATAAAGCGTTTTGCTGACATGACTACAACATACCAGTTTTTTATCCATTTGCAATCAAAAAAGAAAGGGAATGGTGAATAATGAACATCTGAAAACTCAAAACGAAGCAATAAATTGGAATTTGTGGGGGAACTCTGTCGGAGCACGGGACTTCAGTCCCGATTGGAAGCACCGTTATTTCGGGACTGAAGTCCCGTGCCCCGACAACGACAAACATCAATTTATCGGGCAGCTTTCTCAAACTCCGGGGCTCGTGTGACAAATCTCACCCCCGGCAATGCCGGGGGTGAGGAGGTTGGGGGAGCTTAGAATTTGAAGACGCCCTGCATCTGGAGCACAAAGGCACCATCCTTATCCGTGGCGTGCACGGGGTTGAAGATGTACTGCACATCGGGCTGCAGGAAGAAGGTGGGGGTCACCTGCACGACCGTGCTGAGTTCCAGGCCGTATTCATCGCGGTGCTGCACCGGATTCTCGCTGGAGGCGGCGCGCTGCCAGAGGAAGCCGAAGGAGACGTTCTCATAGTTGGCAGAGCTGCCCCAACCGGTTTCGCGGAAGGGAGAGCGCAGCATGAAACCGGCCGTGGCGGCGCACTTCACGCCGGTGATGCGGGCGGCATCCTGGTCCATGAAGCCGGCGCGGGTGAAGAAGCCGAGCCGGGAGTTCCTGCCCAGTTGCTGCTGAATGTTGACTCCGAAACCGGTGCCGGCGTGGCCATCGTGGTCGGTAATGGTATACTGGAGGCGGTAGGTGCCGGGGCCCATGCCGAGCACGTCCTCGCGGATGAAGCCGATTTCAGCGAGATGCACCCAGTAGTTGGAGCTGAGGTCGTTGAAGGGGTTCTGGTTCAGTCCGGTGTTGGTGCTGGTGGTGGCATACATGGCGTAGAAGCTGTCGCTGGGTTGCCAAGCGGTCATGAAGCCGAGGTTGGCCGTGGTGAGCGGCAGGCAGGGATTGGAACCGAAGCTGCCGTTCATGAGACCACCAGCCCAGGAGGGGGAGTAGGCATTCTGGTCAAAATAGTTGCTCAGGTCCAGGGTGCCGGCCATGGCGACCCACTTGCCATCGAACCCGCTGTAGCCGATGGCGAGCTGCGGGAGGGTCACTCCCTTGCCGCCACGCAGGCTGCCCTGCGGGTTGCTCAGGCTGCCCAGGCTGCGCCCGGCACTGCTGCGGTTTTCGGAGAAATTGGTACCGATTCCCCAGTCGGCCTCAAAGGTGAGGAACACGCCCTGACTGTTGTCGCAATCCTTGGCCAGGAACCAGGTGCCGGTGAGCGACCAGTTGAAGGCAGAGAACTCGCTGCGGTGGCCGTGGGGCTTCGGGTGAATAGCGGTGTAGTTGTACGAGGCGGTCAGGTCATACTGCAGGCCGTGGCGGCTCAGCGCGGTCTTGATTCGCTGCGCACCGGCTGAGAGGGGGTCATCCTGCCACCAGGCGCCGGGCTCTGCACAGGTATTACCAGGCACAAAGAGTGAATCCAGGTAGGGCATGAATTTCTGCGGAGTGGCAGGCAGGAAGCGCCAGCCACTGCAGGGCGCCTTTGAGGAATCCTCATCCCGGTTACGAGCCTGGCGCAGCAACTGGTGGTGCGTGGGCACACCGGCATGGCGGCGCGCCATCTGCTCCTGCGGCGCTATCCCGCTCTGCAGGCTCACCGGAACCTCCACAATTTCTATAAACGCCGGTTCCCAGCCCCAGGCTGTATCCAGATAGCCGCTGGCATCCTGCGCCCCGGCAGACCCGGCCACCGCTGTGGCCGCCAACATGTAGCAGAGTGATTTCGCTTTCATGGTTGCGGGTGTAGATGCTCCCCTGCCCCATGACAGTTGGAAAACAAGTAGATTATGCGCCCACAATGCCGGAAAGACATGTGCGGAGGGGAGAAACAAACCGGGCGCAGCCCCCATGGGAACCGCGCCCGGTGCGTAAAACTATGTCTGACCTCAGCCGGCCAGGACGATGGCGCCGGCCAGGACGAAGGCGGAGATAATCACCCAGAGGATGACGAGGCCGCGGCCTTCGGCGGCATTGCCGGTACCCTGCAGGTGGCTGTACTTGCCACGCAGCTTGCCCTTCTTCATGAAACCGTCGTAGTTCTTCTGCAGAAGGGTGGCTTCCACCTGGCGCATCATATCCAGCAGCACACCCACGAGAATGAGCAGGGAGGTACCGCCGAAGAACTGCGTGACCAGCATGGGCAGGCCGCCCCACACGGAAAGGAGGCTCGGCAGGAAGTAGATGAGGGTCAGGAACAGGGAGCCGGAGAAGGTCAGGCGGGACATGGTGGTGTCCAGATACTGAGCAGTGGGGGGGCCGGGACGCACGCCGGGAATGTAGCCGCCACTGCGCTTCAGATCCTCAGAAATCTGCTGCGGCTGGAACATCGTAGCCACCCAGAAGTACGAGAAGAAGTAAATCATGATGGCGGAGATGATGTAGTAGGGGAAATCGTTCGGGGACAGCCAGTTGGCCACCACGGCATGCACCCAGCTATCCTGGGAGAACACCTGCTGCACCAGCATCTGCGGCAGGGCCAGGATGGCGGTGGCGAAGATAACGGGCATCACGCCGGAGTAGTTGAGCTTGAGCGGCAGATACTGGGTGCCACCCTGCATCATCTTGCCGTGGCCCACCACGCGCTTGGCGTACTGCACCGGAATGCGGCGCTGCGCCTGGCTCACGATGACCACCAGGGCCACCACAAGCACCATGAAGAGGATGAGGGCCACCATACCCAGGGAACCCAGCGGGTTCACCTCAGTGCCCTTCATCACGCAGGTCTTCCATGCCACGGCAAAGGCACCGGGCAGTGCGTGAATGATGTTCACGGAAATGATAAGGGAGATACCGTTGCCCACGCCGCGCTCGGTAATCTGGTCACCAATCCACATGAGGAACATGGTGCCGGTCACGATGATGAAGATGGTCGTGAGGGTGAAGATAATACCGGGGTTCATCACCAGGTCATTTGCATTCAGACCAATGGTGGAGGGGTTACGCAGGGTCTGGGTGAGGAAGTAGCCCTGGATGATGGCAATGATGATGGCCAGGATACGCGTGTACTTGGTCATCTTCTGGCGGCCGCCTTCTTCGCGCATCATTTTCTGCCAGGAGGGCAGCACGGCACCCATGAGCTGGGTCATAATGGAAGCGGAGATGTAGGGCATGATACCCAGGGCGAAGATACCGCACTGCTGCAGGCCACCACCGGAGAAGATGGTGAGAATCGAGCCGAGTGCACCGAGGGGGCTGTCGCCTTCCTTGGATGCTTCGGCCACACAGCGGGCGAGCTCAGCCACGTCCACGCCCGGGAGCGGCAGGTGAACACCAAGGCGCACGATGACAATCATGGCCAGGGTGAAGAGGATGCGGCTCCGGAGCTCCGGTACCTTCATGGTATTAGCAAATGCTGAAATCATGGTTTCCTGGGGTTTTAAGATTTAAGAAGTCTGGTAGTGCAGCGAGTGGTGGTGCGGCAGCCCGGCATGCAGCTGATTTATCACGCACCGGATTGATGCTCAGAAAGGTATGAGGATTTATAAAAAAGCCATCCCTCTCTTACACAGGTGCCGGGCAGCGCTGCGCTGCCCGGCTCTGTGTCAAGTTTTGCAAAGGCTCAGCAGCTGAGCCTGAATCCTTTACTGGGCGCTGAGCACCGTGAGGGTGCCACCGGCGGCCTCGATCTTGGCAGCAACAGAAGCGCTGGCGAAATCGACGGTCACGTTCAGAGCCTTGGAAAGGTTGCCATTGCCCAGGAGCTTCACAGCGTCGGCCTGGCCCTTCACAAGGCCCATGGCGCGCAGCTCATTCTCCGTCACCGTGGCACCGGCTTCGAAGAAGGCTTCGAGCTGGTTCAGGTTGACAATAGCGATGGTGGACTGGAAGCGGGCGTTGTTGAAGCCCTTCTTCGGCAGACGACGGTGAAGGGGCATCTGACCACCTTCGAAACCGGGGCGGATGGTGCCGCCGGAACGAGCCTTCTGGCCCTTGTTGCCCTTGCCGCAGGTCTTACCCAGGCCGGAGCTTTCACCGCAACCGAGGCGCTTCTTGCGATGCTTGGCACCCGGGTTCGGCTGGAGATTGTCGAGAGTCAACATGATTCTTGATTATCTATGGTTGGTGGTTAAACTCAGATGGCGGCGTCCTTCTTCTTCTTGCCGCGGGCGGAGAGCACCTGGTCAGCAGTGCGCATGCCGAGCATGGCCTGCATGGTGGCCTTCACCACGTTGGCAGCGTTGGAAGAACCCAGAGACTTGGCGATGACGTTGCTCACGCCGGCAGCCTCAAGCACGGAACGCACCTTGGCGCTGGCCACAAGACCCGTACCGGAAGCAGCGGGCTTGAGAACAATCTTGGCGCCACCGAACTCGCTGTACACCTCGTGCGGGATGGTGTCGTTCACCACGACCACCTTCTTCATAGCACGCTTGGCAGCGTCGGTACCCTTGCGGATAGCGTCGGAAACCTCATTGGCCTTGCCGAAGCCGTAGCCAACCTTGCCCTTCTGGTCGCCCACCACGATGAGGGCGGAGAAGGAGAAGCGGCGGCCACCCTTCACAACCTTGGCGCAACGGTTCACGTACACCACCTTCTCCATCAGCTGAGGACCTTCCTCAGCGGGAGCTTCGTTGCGGCGGCCACCCTCGCGGCGCGGACCACGGCCGGGACGGTTGCCATCGCGGCGGGGAGCGCGACCACCACGCTGCTGGGGAGCAGCGGCGGGAGACTGTGCTGCCTCTGCGGCCGGAACTTTCGTTTCTTCAGTGTTCATTTTCTATAAACCTTTCTTCTTTAGAATTTCAGACCAGCCTCACGAGCGGCATCGGCCAGGGCCTTCACCTTCCCGTGGTAGAGGAAACCACCGCGGTCGAACACGACCTCAGTGATACCGGCAGCCAGCGCGCGCTCACCAATGAGGGCACCCACCTTGGCGGCGGTCTCCACATTGGCCTTCTTCAGCTCAACCTGCTGGGTGCAGGCGCTGCAGAGGGTCACACCCTTGGTGTCATCAATCACCTGGGCATAGACGTGCTGGTTAGAGAAATTAACGGCCAGACGGGGGCGCTCAGGCGTACCGGAGAGCTTCTTGCGGATACGCATATGAACGCGGGCGCGGATGGCTTTGCGATTGATAGTGCTCATATTCTTCTAGTAAACTTTTAAAGGGTTTGAGATGATAATGATTACTTGCCAACGCTCTTGCCTTCCTTGCGGCGGATGTACTCGCCCACATAGTGGACACCCTTGCCCTTGTACGGCTCGGGGGGATAGTAACCGCGCACCTCTGCTGCGAACTGACCGACAAGCTGCTTGTCGATACCTGCCACCGTCACCTTGGTGTTGTCGGCCACCGTCACGGTAAGACCGGCAGGAATGGGGTGAAGGATGGGGTGGGACTTACCGAGAGCCAGGTCGAGCACATTGCCCTTCACAGCGGCCTTCAGACCCACACCGACGATTTCAAGCTTCTTCTCGAAGCCCTTGGACACACCCTCCACCATGTTGGCGATGAGGGAGCGGCTCGTGCCGTGCAGAGCGCGCACCTGGCGGTCCTCGCTGGCGCGGGACACGGTCAGCACAGAGCCCTCCAGGGCGGCGGAGATACCGGTGGGCAGGGTCCAGCTGAGCTCACCCTTGGCACCCTTTACAGTAACATCAGCACCGTTGATCGTCACGGTCACGCCGGCGGGAACGGTGATTGTCTTTTTACCTACTCGAGACATATTATTATATCAGGTCAGGGGTTAATGTTACCATACAAGAGCGATGAGCTCGCCACCAATCTGCTGCTTGCGGGCCTGAGCACCCGTCATCATGCCGCGAGAGGTGGAAACGATAGAGATACCAAGGCCGTTCATGACGGTGGGAATCTCGGCGGAGGGAACGTACACGCGGCGGCCCGGCTTGGACACGCGCTTCACGTCCGTGATGATGGACTTACCCTCGTTCGTGAACTTGGACTTGACCTTGATGGCCTTGTCCTTGCCCTCGCCAACAATCTCATAGCTCCAGATGTAGCCTTCAGCCTGCAGGATGCGGGCAATCTCTGCCTTGATAGCGGAGTAGGGAGCGGTGAAAACCTCGTTGCGGGCGGAGCCGGCGTTCTTCACGCGGGTGAGGAAATCGGAAATAGGATCACTTAATACTGCCATAATCGTAATTTAGTTAGGCGTTTTCTTCAGTCTTCTTGGAGGGCTTGCGGAAGGGGATACCCAGCTCAGCAAGCAGGTCGCGACCCTCTTCGTCCGTGTTAGCGGTCGTCACGAAGATGATATCGAAACCGATGTTACGCTTGATCTGATCGAGCTCAATCTCCGGGAAGATGGACTGATCAGGGATACCGATGGCATAGTTACCGCGGCCGTCGAAGGACTTGGTGGGCAGGCCACGGAAGTCGCGGATGTTGGGGGCGGTAATGTTAATGAAGCGATCGAGGAACTCCCACATCTGGGTGGAACGCAGCGTCACACGGGCGCCGAGGACTTCACCCTCGCGGAGTTTGAAGTTAGCCACGCTCTTGCGGGCGTAGGTCATAGCCGGCTTCTGGCCGGTGATTTTGGCG
>JAFSFD010000011.1 GCA_017435365.1 Akkermansia sp.
TCATTTGATTACTACTCTTGGTGTTCCATGGCATAAAGTCATTATGCCACATGTCTCTCCAAAAGTGTAACCTATGTCCTGGAACTTGTGTTACCTATGAGGTGGTACTTTTTTGTTACCCCTGTCCTGGGCGCGCGCCAAAATGTTGCTGATGTTTCTATTGCTTACCAAATCTTTGGGACACGTGTGGATTTTGGGTGGCAGTGCCTTTTTGGGGTTGCTTTGTGGTGGCAGATGTGGTATAGACTCAAGGATAGTCAATCTTGCTGGTTTTATGAAACTGCATCTTCCTGTCCAGCTTTTGCGCGCTCTTGTTTTAATGTGTGGCCTGTGCTCTGTGCAAGCGGCGGTGCGGCATACGGATGTGTCGACCTTCACGTATGTGGACTTTGCCACGAATTCCGGCAGGTATGCAACGGGGACGACCAATGAGCTGCTGGATTACATCCGCCAGCGGGATGGCGGAGTGAAGATTGAGTACACCGGCGGACAGGCGGCCTATACTCTGCCTCGTGAGATGATCAGTTTCGACAGCGTGGCAGACATGGGTAATGTGACCGCCATCGGCTACAACTATATTGTGACCGTAGCGCACAATTCATCACAGTTGTATCCGACATTCACAGGGAATGATTATGGCATAGGGGCCGGTAAATCCATCAAGTACGTGACGGTGGATGAATACGGCGCTAATAATACATTTGTGCACCATATCTATTCCGGTGCGAACGATTACAAGGTGGCTCGCCTGACTAAACTGGTGACGGATGTGACCCCTGCGCAGATGACGGGAGGTTCCTCAGCCGCCTACAAGGGCGAGCTGGTGTACCGCGTGGGCGGTGGTTTGCAGCAGCTGCGCGACCAGAATGGAAACGCGGACGAGAGTATTCAGGGTGTGTACCTGGTAGGCGGTGTGGCTGGTGTCACGAATTGGGCTTCTTCCACCAGTGATTTGCGCCACGGAACGGTGATTGGTACCACTGGCTGGGAACCAGGCAAAGGCGCAGGTGCCGGAACTCCGCTTCCCTTCGGCTCAACCGAGGGCGACTCCGGCAGCCCCTACTTTGTGTGGGAGGGCGACGCGGAGACTGGTAGCTATAAGTTCCTGATGGCCCACCGTGGCAGCACCAACAATAATATGCAGACTAATGGGTGTGAAGCTCTGGAGTGGACGCAGAATGTGATGCAGGCCGATTCCTTCTGCGTGGATATGTCCACGGTCTCGGGCGCGCTGAACATCAATGGTTCTGAAACGCCGAAGGATGATGACGGGAAGGGCGGCTTGTCTGATACCATCAACGGCGTCACATTTACCGCCGTAGCGGCTCAGGGCTTCCTTAGTCATAATGACGGGAACCTTTACGATAAGAATTGGAATTCCTGCTTCAACGCCGTAGAAACCGGGCAGAATACCTGGAAATCTCTTTCCGACCTGAAGAACAGCGATACCTGGTATGCCTATGGCAATGAGTACCTGAACGCTACGGAAAGTGTGATGGTGGTGGACAAAAATGTGGTGGCGGCCACCGGCCTCACCTATGCCAAGTTGTTCCAGACGCAGAACCTGGTGTTTGAGGCTGCTGCTGATAACGCATCGTACACCATCAACGTGACGATGGATACTGATTTAGGCACCGGCTATCTGCATTTTGCGGCCAATGGCAAGAAGAATGTGAGCTTCAACGTAGCCCCTGTTGGAAGTAATCAGCTGAATTCCGCCGGTTATGTGGTGGATGCAGGGGTGCAGGTGAATGTGTCATTGCGCAATGCGGATGCAAGCTACATGCGCGAGTGGCGCAAGGTAGGCGAGGGTACGCTGAATATCTGCGGCAACGACAACAATGAGATTTTCCTTAATGTGGGTGGCAAGGGCAAAACCCTGCTGAACCAGGAGAAAGGCTATGCTGCCTATAACGTGCTGGTGAATACCGGTTCCACCGTGGTGATCAAGGATACTACCCAGATTTACCGTGACCTGACCTTCGGTAATGGGGGCGGTACCTTGGATATGAACGGCACTAAGATGGACTGGTACCTGACAAAGGGCGAAACTCGCGATGGCTTCACCATTAACGCCCTCACGGAGGAAGCTGTCATCAGCAACAGCTCCTCTGACCGTGCGGTACTGAATTTCAAGGAGACGGGGAACCAGAAATTTGTGGGCTCCTTCCGCGATTCCAAGGATTCTGCGCTGGGCATTACCTATGCAGGCGGCGGTATCTGGGAGCTGAACGGTATTCGTACCAGCCTGGAGAATGCCGACAGTGGTCTGACCGTGGAGAATGGTACCGTAAAACTGGCTGGTTCTCTGACGGTGCATGGTTATGGCACGACTCATACGCGCGAAACGGCAGACTTTACCACCCGTGATAAGGATTGGCACTATGCCGATGCGAAGATGAATGTGACTGTGCAGAAAGGCGCCACCTTTGAGCTGGAGAGCCATGCCCGCCTGACTGGCACGGTGACGGTGCAGGAGGGCGGCAAGTATGTCATGCACGAGGGGGTGCAGTATGACCAGGAATACATCGAGGGTGGCGAGAAGCTGGAATCCACCGCTGACATCAAGGCTTATTACGGCCACAAGGGCGATGTGAAGCTGGCGAAGGACGCCACGCTTTCCTGGCAGCGCGGAAGCACGGAGCTGGCCTCCCTGAAAGGCACGGCTGAGAGCGGCGCCCTGGAGAAGGTGGAATCCACCATCAGCTCTGAAACCAGACTGCGACTGGAAGCTGCCGAGGGAAAATCCGGGCGTATAGCCTCCGCTGTCATGTCGCTGCAGAAGAATGTGAGCGTGGAGCTCTGTGAGCTTTACCTGGATTCTTCCAGTGCCATTACTTCAGCCGATGGCGCCACTGTTTCCATGCAGGAAACCACGCTGGCGCTGGGTAGTGGCAACACAACGCTGACCGGCACATCGCTGGATTCCTCCCTGACTCTCAGCATGGGTGGCTCGGTTGATACGCAGATACAGCTGGCCGCCGGCACCGCAGTGCTGGATGTGAAATCCACGGCATTAAGTGGTTCACTCACCCTCACCGGCACCGCCATGGTGCTTGATTTCACTGAACTCACCACGCCGGTGGATGGCTGGGTGCGCGTTCATTTCGGAGAGAATGTGAAGTTTGATGGTGCGGAAAAGCTGACTGTAGCGGCTCTGACGGCAACCGGAGGGGCCGTGGGCTATTTTGCCCCGGCAGACGTTGGCTTTGTCTACTTCAACATCCCCGAGCCCGCTACCGCCACCCTGAGCCTGCTGGCCCTGGCTGCCCTGGCCGCCCGCCGCCGCAGAAAGTGAGCCACCCCGGCTCCGAACGCCCAATTCGCACACTGCTGAAAACTCGATAAATTGGAATTTGTCGTTGTCGGGGCACGGGACTTCAGTCCCGAAATAACGGTGCTTCCAATCGGGACTGAAGTCCCGTGCTCCGACAGAGTTCCCCCACAAATTCCCATTTGGCGAGTTGGCTTGAGTTTTTAAGAGCCGCTCTATCCACTCCGCATGTGGCGATTTCGCCACATGGTATGTGGCAGATAATTCACGCTGAAAAGCGTGCGCGGGGATGCGCCTTTGTGGTAGAGTAAGGGCGTATGAACGAAATGTATATCGCAATATTGGGCATTCTGCTCTTACTGGCGGTGTTTGATCTGGTGGTGGGCGTGTCGAACGATGCGGCCAACTTCCTGAACTCGGCCGTGGGCTGTAATGCAGCGCGGCGCAGTGTGGTGCTGGCGGTGGCAGCCGTGGGTATCGTGCTGGGCGCCTCCCTCTCCGGGGGAATGATGGAAATCGCCCGCAGCGGCGTGTTTGTACCGGCGCAGTTCAGCTTCCACGGGGTGATGATTCTTTTCCTGGCCGTGATGCTCACGGACGTGATTCTGCTGGATTTGTTCAACACCTTCGGCCTGCCGACCTCGACCACGGTGTCGCTGGTGTTTGAGTTGCTGGGTGCCGCGGTGGCCGTTGCGTTGTTCAGCATGCATGAGAGCGGTTTCTCCCCGAATCTGGGGGATTACATCAACAGCTCGAAGTCGCTTACCATTATCTCGGGCATCTTCTGCTCGGTGGCGGTGGCGTTCACCTGCGGCTGTGTGGTGATGTGGTTCTCCCGTCTGCTGTTCAGCTTCCGCTACCAGAAGGCGTATAAGTATATCGGTTCGCTGTGGTGCGCTGCCTCGCTCACCGCTATCAGCTATTTTGCGGTGTTCAAGGGACTGAAGCACAGCTCCGTAGTCACCCCGGAGATGCTGGCGTGGCTCAACAGCAATATCTCCGTAGTGGTGCTGGGCACGCTGGTGTTCTGGTTCATCATCTCCTTCATCCTGCAGTATATCCTGCGGGTGAATACCCTGCGCGTCACGGTGCTGGCCGGTACCTGTGCGCTGGCTCTGGCCTTCGCCGGTAACGACCTGGTGAACTTCATCGGCGTGTTCATGGCGGCTGAGTCGTCCTACCACATTGCCAGCGCCCACGTGGCTGCCGGTGGCAGCCTGGAGACGCTGCGCATGGGCTCCCTGGCAGACCCGGTGCAGGCTAATATCTGGTACCTGCTGGCCGCAGGCGGCGTGATGGTGCTGGCGCTCATCTTCTCGAAGAAGGCCCGCACGGTGACGGAGACAGAGGTGAAGCTGGCCCGCAGCAATGCGGTGACCAAGGAACGCTTCGGCTCCTGCCTGCCCGCCCGCGCCGCCGTGCGCTGGACGCTCACGGCGGTACGCTTCATTACCCGTATCACCCCGGAACCGGTGGCCCGTTTCGTGGGCAAGCGTTTCGAGCCGCTGGAGCTCACGGAGGATGACGGCACGGCCTTCGACATGGTGCGCGCCTCGGTGAACCTGACGGTTTCCGCCCTGCTGATATCGCTGGCCACCTCGCTGAAGCTGCCGCTCTCCACCACATATGTGACCTTCATGGTGGCCATGGGCTCCTCCCTGGCAGACCGTGCCTGGGGCCGCGACAGTGCGGTGTACCGCATCACGGGTGTGATGGTGGTCATCGGTGGCTGGTTCATGACTGGTCTGGCAGCCTTTGCTGCGGCCTGCATCACGGCTTCTGTGATGATGTACGGCGGTATGTGGGGCGTAGCTGCCATGCTGCTCATTGCCGGCGGCATCCTGGTGAAATCTGCCTGGATGCACCGCCGCAAGAACGCTGAACCTCTGCCGGAGCTGAACCTGGAATCCCCCGCTGTGTTGCGTGAGCTGGGAGAGGCCTCTGTGGACCGCCTGGGGCGTGCCTACGGTATCTACCGCGCCACGGTGAAGGCCCTGCTGGCCGAGGATTACAGTGCCTTGAAGCGCCTGCGCAAGAAGGCTCGCGAGCTGAACCGCACGCTGGAGGCGGTGAAGGAAGACCAGATTCTGCCCTGCCTGCAGACCCTGCCGGCCCGTCTGTATGACCGCGGCCAGATGGTGATGCGCCTGCACGAAAGCAGCATGAATGTGGCGGAGTGTCTGCTCACCCTGGTGAAGGCCAGCTACAAGCACATCGACAATAACCACGTGGGCCTGACCGAAGAGCAGGGACGCGACCTCCTCGATATGAGTGACCGCATCTCCGCCTGCTTCCCGGGCCTCAGCATCAAGTTGCAGAGTGAAGGCGGCGCCGGTATCGAGGCCATGATGGAACAGTCCGGTGACCTGAAGGCCGAGTTTGCCCAGTGCATCCGCCACCACCTTATCCGCGCGGAAGAGGACGTGGTCGATATGCGCAACGGTATCCTCTACCTCAATCTCCTGAATGAGACTCGCGCCATGGTGCGCCACTCATTCGCCCTCCTGCGCGAGCAGGCTGAGCTCTTCCGCCTGCACGTGTAAGGGATAAAAGCGTCTCTCATCATAATGCTCAGGGCCCTCGGATCTTCGCGTCCGAGGGCTCGCTGCGTATTGGATGTTGTTAATTCTCGGAGCACGGGACTTCAGTCCCGAAATCACGGTGCATTGAATCGGGACTGAAGTCCCGTGCCTCGACAAACATCAATTTATCACGCTTTCACTTCTTCTTCCGGCGCGGCATGAGCCTGTATTTCAGGTAACCTTTCGGGCAGGAGGAGATGCAGCTGAGGCAGCCGATGCAGTTCGGGTGCCGCACAAAATCGGTGTGGGCCACGTCGATATTCATGGGGCAGGTGCGCGTGCAGGTGCCACACTGCCTGCACTTCTCTGTGTCGCGCTTGATGCCGAAGATGCGCAGCACGCTGAAGAGCCCCTGGCGGGCGCCACCGGTGCAGAAGTAGTTGCAGAACGGGCGGTCGATGAAGAGCCCGAGCAGCAGGAAGAAGATGATGATGCCCGTGGCAAGCGTGAGCAGGTGGCCGTGCCACATCATGGCATAGTTTTTCGGCCCTTGCAGCAGCTCGATGGCGAGACCCATGGTCAGCGCCAGGTAGAAAGCATAGCGGAGTAGTTGCAGGTAGCGCTGGATGCTCTGGGGTACACGCACGCGCGGCAGGTGCAGCAGCCGCCCCAGCTTCGCCATCCAGTCCTGCGCGGCTCCCAGCTGGCACACCCAGCCGCAGAAGAAGACGCCCAGCAGCAGAATGCTGGGCAGCATCCACTGGCTCACGTATTTGCTGTTCGGGGTGAAGCTGAAAATCAGCCCGGCCATGAACACGGCCTGCACCAGAAATCGCAGAACCTGAATTTTGCTCCGTTTCTTGCTCATGTGCTCATTTTATAACTCCGGTCTGTCAAAATCAATAGAAAATGCAAAATTGCCTTATTTTTCTAAAAAGTTCTAAGTGATGTTAAATTAAGCATGTGTGACGAAAAATGTGCTAAAATAGGCCTGAATGGCGGGCGCGGAGCTGTTCTCCCGGGGGCTGGCCGTGCGTTTTGAGCCGGAAATGTCCCTTCAGGCGCGCTGTTGTCTTAAAAAGGTGTTTAGATGTTCGCTCTTGAAAAGGTATGGCTTGTAACCTGTCTGCGGAGGTGCGCCTCTTCTTCCTGTATGATGAAAAAAGATGGTCGAAATAATGGAAAATGATGATATTTCGAGCCGTTGCGATGTTAAAAATATATGAGAAAGCGAGCTATTCGGACGAGTTTTGAAACAGTCTTGCAAAATATGGCTATATACGTCTATAACACACAAAACAAAAATAAATAAGGAATACTGAAAAAGAGGTGTAAGTATATATCGGAAATGGTGTTGGAAATTGTAAAAAAGAATATGCTCGAAATGCATTTATTAAATCAATGGAAAAATGTGAGAGTGATGGACGGAAAGATGATATGAAAAATGTGGCAGGCGGGAGCGCTTAATGCAGTTTGTGGTGCTTAAACACCTGCTTGAAAAGTGCTGGAAATCGTGATTTTTGCGAGGGTGGAATAAATGGCTTGAATTGGCAAAGCGTGGTGAGTATAATGAGCGCATGGTATACAAAATAGAGGCACCTGAGACAAGGAAAATGAAGAAGCAGATACTGGGGCTGGCGCTCTGCTTTGGCGTGTTGGCGGGGGCGATAGGGGGAGGCGTCGGGGTGCTGATGGATGCCGGTATTCCCATGATTGCATTTGTTTCGCTGTTGGCCGCGGCGGTATGTATAGGATTGCTGTATGCTAATCTGATGAGAGGAGTCAAGGTGATGGCCGGGCAGGGGAGCTGGTTCGTGACGGTGACGGATGCCGGGCTCATGATAGAGAAGCCGAAGGTGGGGTCAACCACGTATATGACCTGGCAACTGATAAAGAGGGTGGCGCTGAAGAACAATCAGCTTATCATTGTGCTGAAGAATGGTCTGTCTTATTTTCTGCCGTTGGCATCGCTCAGTCCGGAACGGGCGCAGGAGTTGTCCGCTTTCTGTGCCGCGAATGCCGGAAAAGAGGTGCCGCCGGATAAGCAGGTGGCGCCACCCGCTGTCATGCTCTCAGCGCCGGTGTTACCGTGTGCCGATGGGGTGCCCGCCCGGCAGGAGATGGCTGATGAGATGGCGCGGCAGCGCACCGGCCGGGCCTGGTGGGTACTGCTGGTGGGGCTTGCCTGCATGATGGGTGGCCTCGTGGTGCTTGTGTGGGCCTGGGTGGCGACAGGCGAGGAAAATGTCCTGAGTGTGGGTCTGGTGCTCGGGTTTGCCTATATGGGTATCCGGTCGATTCTGCATCCCGGGTGGGCGATGAGGAAATGGGTACATCAGGATGCACGGAGCGTTGCCTACATTCACCAGGGGAAAGTGCTGGTGCATACCCCGGGTGTGGCGTGGTCTCAGGTGGAGGCTTCGCAGGTGACCGAGGGTCGTGAATACCGGCATGCGTATGTCTATACCGTGAGCGGTGGCGGTGTGCTGGGTATCAGCCGCGAGGTGCCGCCCCCATCCGGATTGCCTCGTCCGGTTCCGGTGAAACGCGGCCGGACCTGGCTGGCTCTGGCGGTGTCGACCCTGGTGGTGCCGGTGCTCGTGGCGCTGGGGATGTGGTGCTGGGTTTCCAGCCTGCAAGACAGCGTGGAGGACGAGGCCGGCGACCGCGGCTGCGAGCTGGCCGCTTATGTGCAGGAGCTGCTGCCGCCCGGCGAGTTTCCCGGCCCCATATACTGGGGCGGGGTGTTTGACCATGACGACGGCAGCGTAGATATCATCTTCCTCTGGGAAAATGGTATGGAGCTGAAGATGCTGCTGCCGGGGGACGGAGAATCAGAATCTGGCACCGAGGGCGAACTGTAACACGGGATAGACGCAGAGGTCATCGGCAATTCTGAAGAAATCGCGGCCCTCTTTGCGGATGGATTTTTCCATCACCTCTTCAGTGGCCGGTTTCATGGTGCCAGTGGTCGAGTCGCGGTAGAGCAGGTTGCCGGTGCTGCTCGTCGAGAGCTTGCCGCTGCCCATGAAGTTGATACCGAAATCTACGCTGTAATAGAGCGATGTGCCCTTGAAGAGGTAATTCTGGTAGCCGATGCCGATGTAGGGCTGGGCGTGGTTCCAGCTGTACTTGCCGCAGATATCGGCGTAGTCTCCGCTGCTTACAGCGTACTCGGTTCCGCCCACGGTGGAGGCAGCGCCCATGCCTGAGTCCTTGTAGATGCGGGAGCGGCAGCGCATTTTGCTTTCGCTGAAATTGAGACCGGCGGAAATGTAGAAGTTGTCCTCTCCCGGAAAGATATCCACCAGCAGCCCCACGTTGTTGCCGTAGATTTTGAGCCGGGCATCTGAATCTCCCCAGCTTTCGTCCTTTGAATAATTCAGCATCGCTCCGCGCAGACGCAGTCGCACGCCTGGGTTGATTCTGTACCCGAAGCTGATGCCTGCACCCTGAGTGCCGGCGTTGATATCGAAACTCATATTCTGCGCATTCTTGCCCAGGGAAGGCAGGGCGCAGAGCGTTGCCAGTGCGAAGAGAAGAGCTGTTTTCATGATGAACGTGTGACAATCTAACAATGCTCCGCCACCTTGTCAACGGAGAAGTTATCCATGCGAGACGATAACATGGAATCGCATCCGGAGATGTTCGCCTATCTGGCGTGCATGCACCAAAGTTGGAGTATCGGGCCGGGGCTTCTGAGACCAGGCGAAGCTTTCTATGGTATGTGCAATCTTTGGGGAGAATATGCTTTTTTTTAAAGAAAAATCACTTTTCGTTCAAAAAAGTCTTGACGTGTCGGCCTGCGGGTGGTATATTCCTGCCGCACCTGCAAGGGTAGCTTAGATAAAATCGCGGGATGGAGCAGCCAGGTAGCTCGTCAGGCTCATAACCTGAAGGCCGCAGGTTCAAATCCTGCTCCCGCAATCCTGAAAAAGCTCAATTCTACGGAATTGAGTTTTTTTTGTATTTGTTGCCGGGGCAGGGAAATTTGGCGGGTAACGCGGTTTAGTCTTTTCCTTTGGCGTGAAGTTTGTTAAACTCTCCCTGTTATGATGCTGGAATTCTACAAGATGACCGCTGCCGACAGCGATTTCGTGGTGGTGGATAACCGGGACCTTGAGCTCAGCAGCGTGCTGAGCAAGGAGAATATCGCGGATGTCTGCAACCGCCGTTACGGAGTGGGGGCGGCGGGGCTCATTGTTGTGGAGCCGGCTCAGGGCAAGGCCGTGGCACGCATGCGTTGCTACAGGGCCGACGGTACCGAGGAGGAGATGAACAACAATGCCGCCTTCTGCTTTACCGCCTTTGTCGATTTCCTGCTGGATGCCGGCATGCGCAAGATGCGCTTCGAAACCAAGGCAGGCCTGGTGCGCGGCACTGTGAACGAGGATGATACCGTGACTATTCAGCAGACGGAGCCGCAGGGGCAGCGCCTGACCGGGCGGGCCCTCATCGTGTTCCGGGGAGAAGTTATCATCTGCGATGATTGATTTGTAACATGGTTCCCGCGCCCATTCATCCGATTGATACCAAAGGCCGCCCCATCATCCTGGTGGGGCTCATGGGCTGCGGCAAGACCACGGTGGGCAAGGCGCTCAGCAAGCGCACCGGTATGCCCCTGCTGGATACGGATGCCATCATCGAGGAGCAGATTGGCAGACCTATCCCTGAGATTTTTGCCGAGCAGGGGGAGGCTCATTTCCGTGCGTTGGAAACCGCGCTGCTGCGCTACCTGCTGTACAATCCCACCCCCAGCCCGTCCATTATTTCCACCGGTGGCGGCATAGTGGTGCGGCCGGAGAACCGCGAGCTGCTGCGCAAGCTGGGCTTCACCGTCTGGCTGAATGTTTCCATCAGCGCGCTTCTTACCCGCACCGCCAAGAGTACGAACCGCCCGCTGTTGCAGAATACAGACCGCCGCGCTGTTTTTGAACGACTGGATTCCGAGCGCCGCCCCTTCTACAAGGAAGCCGCCCATTTCTGGCTGGAAGCCTCTCGCATGGATGTGAATGCCGTGGCGGTGAATGTCTGCAACGAGGCCGAAAAGTTCTTCGCTGCCTTCCGAAACTGATTTTTGGATCAATCCCGCATTAGTTGCTTGACGCGAATGCTGCTTTTGTGATAGGATTAGGGCATAGAATCACGTATTTCTAGCAAGAATTTTAAAGATATGAAACCCGCAACATTCAACTGCACCGTACTGCGCGACGGCCACCAGTCCCTGGCAGCCACCCGCATGTCCACCGAGCAGATGCTCGAAATCGCCCCCATTCTGGACACCATGGGCTTCTCCGCTCTGGAAACCTGGGGCGGCGCTTCCATCGACTCCGGCCTCCGCTTCCTGGGTGAACACCCGTTCGACCGTCTGGACACCCTCAAGAAGCTGGCTCCCAAGACCCCGCACATGATGCTGCTGCGCGGCCAGAACCTCGTGGGCTACACCCACTATGCCGATGACGTGGTGGAAGCTTTCGTGAAGCTCAGCGCCAAGCATGGCATGAACATCTTCCGTATCTTTGACTGCCTGAATGACCCGCAGAACATGCGCACCTCCATCAAGGCCGCCAAGGAAGCCGGTGCCCAGGCCCACGGCACCATCTGCTACACCACCTCCCCGGTGCACAACCTGGAGTACTTCGCCAAGCTGGCCAAGGAAATCGCCGATATGGGCGCCGATGCCATCGTCATCAAGGATATGGCCGGCCTTATTCCCCCGGCAGAGACCGCAGCCCTGACCAAGGCCATCAAGGATGCCACCAACCTTCCCGTGTGGATTCACACCCACGAGACCGCCGGTCTCGGCGCCGCCACCTATGTGGCCGGTATCAATGCCGGTGCTGATGCCGTGGACGTGTCCATCGCTCCCTTCGCCAATGGTACCGGCCAGCCGGACTGCATGCGCATGCTCGCCCTCATGAACGGCTACGAGCGCGCTCCGAAGCTGGAGGACGAGGCCGACTTCAAGAAGAAGCTCTCCGAAATCTCCGGCATGCTCCAGCCGGTGTACGACAGCCTGTCCCGCTTCACCAGCCACGCCAACGAAATCGTGAACAGCGATACGCTGCGCTACCAGGTGCCCGGCGGCATGCTTTCCAACTTCCGCAGCCAGCTGAAGGAAATGAACATGACCGATAAGTTCGAGGAAGTGTTCGCCGAAATCCCCGTGGTGCGCGAGGCTCTGGGCTGGATTCCGCTGGTGACCCCCACCTCCCAGATTGTGGGCGTGCAGGCCATGATGAACGTGAAGTTCGGCCGCTGGAAGAACATCACCCCGCAGTGCGCCGACGTGGCTCTGGGTTACTACGGCCGCACCCCCGCCCCCGTGGATCCCGAGCTGCAGGCCCTTTGCGCCAAGAAGATGGGCAAAGAGCCCATCACCTGCCGCCCCGCCGACCTCATCAAGCCCGGCATGCAGGACCTGCGCGACAAGCTCGCCGCCAAGGGCATGCCCGCCACGGATGAGAACTGCGTCATCTACTGCATGTTCCCGCAGCAGCTGGAAGACTACTATGCCGGCAAGAAGCCTGAGCCGCCCACCACTCCCAAGCAGGAGAACTTCGGCGCTCCCGCCGCCCTCTCCACCGTGGGTGTGGCTGCTGCCATCTCCGGCCGCAACATGAAGCTCAACATCATGGGCCGCGAGTACGACGTGACCATCGAGGAGAAGTAATTCTCCCGCGGTTCACATCCCCGCATCATTTCAACGCTGCGATTCCCACCGGGAATCGCAGCGTTTGCGATGGGGGTGGCCGCCCATGCAGAATAATGGGAATTTGAAGGGAAGCTTTGTCGGAGCACGGGACTTCAGTCCCGAAATAACGGGGCATTGAATCAGGACTGGCGTCCCGGGCTTCAATACTGCCGGCTTTTTAGCCGGGCCGTTGTGTTCAGACTTGAAAAAGGGCCGCATTGGGAGTAGACTCAGGGCATGAGCACGCTTCATTGCCCGAGTCTGTACCAGTATACGCGCCGCCTTACCCGCGAGGTGATGGTGGGAAATGTGGGGATTGGTGGTACCAATCCCATCCGCATCCAGTCCATGCTGACCAGCGACACGCTGGATACGGCGGGTTGCGTCCGCGAATCGCTGGCACTGGCCGAAGCCGGGTGCGAAATCATCCGCCTCACTGCGCAGACCAAGGTGTATGCCGCCAATCTTGAGAACATTTCCCGCGAGCTGCGCGCCGCCGGGTGCAACGTGCCGCTGGTGGCGGATATCCACTTCAAGCCGGATGCCGCCATGGAGGCCGCCAAGTGGGTGGAGAAAATCCGCGTGAATCCCGGCAACTTCGTGGATAAGAAGAAGTTTGTGGAGCGTGATTACACGGATTACGAGTACGAAGAGGAAATCGAGAAAATCCGCACGGCCTTCACTCCGCTCGTGCTTTTCTGCAAGGAACATGGCCGCGCCATGCGCCTGGGCGCCAACCACGGCTCGCTTTCTGACCGTATCCTGAACCGCTACGGCGACACGCCCGATGGCATGGTGGAAAGCGCGCTGGAGTTTGCCCGCATTGCCCGCGAGCTGGATTACCACCAGCTGGTCTTCTCCATGAAGTCTTCCAACGTGAAGGTGATGATTCAGGCCTACCGCCTGCTGGTGAAGCGCCTGGCTGAGGAGGGACTCGACTGGAACTACCCCATCCACCTGGGCGTGACCGAGGCCGGCGAGGGCGAGGATGCCCGCATCAAGAGCGCCACCGGCGTGGGCTCCCTGCTGGCCGATGGTATCGGCGATACCCTGCGCGTCTCCCTGACTGAGGATCCGGTGTACGAGATAGCCCCAGGTTTTGAGCTGGCGGCTCCCTACCAGCCCGGTGTGGTGCTGCCCGCTGCTCCGCTGGCTGTGGAGGCACCGGCTGCCTTTAACCCCTTTGAATTCAACAAGCGCAAGGCTGAGCTCATCACCCGCGGCGGGGTGAGCTTGGGCTGGAATGAACCGGTACGCGTGGTGCTGCCGGAGGCTGCCTGCAAGGCGCTCGACCCCGCCGTGATGAAGGACTTTATGCCGGAAGTCTCTTACGAGGACTGCGCCCCGGTGGAGATTGACCCGCGCGATGCCGCCGCCACCGCCGCCCTGGCCGAGGCGCCTGCCACTCTGGTTACGGTGAAGGATGGTATTGATATGCTGGTGGTGCAGGCCTTCCGTCTGCTGGCCGCCGTCATCCCGGCTCGCCACAGCATTCTGCTCAAGGATACCCTCTGCAACGGTCTGGATTCCCTCTCAGCCCCCATGGCCGGCGGTGTGAATGCCGGTGCGCTGCTTTGCGACGGCATCGGCAATGCCGTGCTTGTGCGCCGCGAGACCGACCCCGACAAAGCCGCCCGCCTGGGCTTCAACATCCTGCAGGCCGCCGGTGTGCGCCTGAGCAAGACCGAGTACGTTTCCTGCCCGTCCTGCGGCCGCACGCACTACAATATCCAGGAAGCAGCCGCCCGCATCCGCGAGGCCACCGGTCACCTGAAGGGCGTGAAGATTGCCATCATGGGCTGCATCGTGAACGGCCCCGGCGAAATGAGCGATGCCGACTTCGGCTACGTGGGCGGCGCCCCGAATAAGATTAACCTCTATGTGGGCCACACCCCCGTGGTCATGAACATCCCGCAGGAGGAAGCCGTGCAGCACCTCGTGCAGTTGATTAAGGACCACGGAAGGTGGGTTGAGCCCTGAGGTCCGAGCGCAGCGAGGATATCGTCTTGCCGCAGGCAAGATATCGTCCGGCGCAAGCCGGATATCGTCCAGCCTCCGCAGGAGGCTGGATATCGTTTTCCTGTGAATCGATAGCAAATATTCTTCCAATCCTTGGGAAATAATAAGCCAAAGCAAACCGGAAACGATATCCGGCTTTGCCCGGGACGATATCCATGCTGCGCATGGACGATATCTGCCCCTGCGGAGCAGACGATATCCTGACCTGCGGTCAGGACTTGGCCGACAGGGCAGCAGCCACACCCTCGCCATACTCCTTGTGGCAGCGGAAGCAGTGCTCCAGGTGCCGCTGGCGGATGAACTCCGGCACGTCGGCCAGGGCTCGGGCGGTGTTGTCGAAGAGCGCCTGGCGCTGTTTTTTGTTCATGAGCAGGAACAGGGCGCGGGGCTGGGCGAAGTAGTCGTCATCGTCATTGGCATAGTCCCAGTGGCCGGAGTCACCGCAGATATGCTGGGGTGGTTCCATGTATTGCGGCTGCTCCTGCCACTCGTGGTAGCTATTCGGTTCGTAGGTGAGGGTATCACCCAGGTTGCCATCCGTGCGCATCTGGCCATCGCGGTGGAAGCTGTGGAAGGGGCAGCGCGGTCGGTTCACGGGGATGAGGTGGTGGTTCACCCCCAGGCGGTAGCGCTGCGCATCGCCATAGGCAAAGAGGCGCCCCTGTAGCATCTTATCCGGCGAGAAGCCGATGCCCGGCACCACCTGCGCGGGGTTGAAAGCGGCCTGTTCCACCTCAGCAAAGTAGTTCTGCGGGTTGCGGTTGAGCACCATCTCGCCCACCTCGATGAGCGGAAAATCCCCGTGCGGCCACACCTTGGTCAGGTCAAAGGGATTGAAGGGGAAGGCGGCAGCCTCCGCATCCGTCATCACCTGGATGCAGAGTTTCCATTTCGGGAAGCGCCCCTGCGCGATGGCCCGGTAGAGGTCGGAGCCGGAGCTGTCGCGATCGGCGGCAATGAGGGCGGCGGCCTGCGCATCCGTCAGGTTGCGGATGCCCTGCTGGCACACCCAGTGGAACTTGCACCAGATGCGCTCACTCTTCGCATTGATGAGCGAGAAGGTGTGGCTGCCGAAGCCGTGCATGTGGCGGAAGCCGTCCGGGATGCCGCGGTCGCTCATCACGATGGTGACCTGGTGGAAGGCCTCGGGCAGTGAGGTCCAGAAATCCCAGTTGGCGGCGGCGCTGTGCAGACCGCTGGCGGGGTGGCGCTTGATGGCGTGGTTCAGGTCGGCAAACTTGCGCGGGTCGCGCAGGAAGAAGACGGGCGTGTTGTTGCCCACCAGATCCCAGTTGCCCTGCTGCGTGTAGAACTTCACTGCAAAACCTCGGATATCGCGCTCCGCATCTGCTGCGCCACGCTCGCCTGCCACGGTGGAGAAGCGCACAAAGACCTCCGTCTCCTTTCCGACGGAGGAGAATAAATCCGCGCAGGTATAGCGGGTGATATCATTCGTGACGCGGAACACGCCGAACGCGCCGAATCCCTTGGCATGCATGCGGCGCTCCGGGATGACCTCGCGGTTCAGGTGGCTGAGCTTTTCGAAAAGCCAGGTATCCTGCATGAGCATGGGGCCGCGCGGCCCCGCCGTGAGCGAGCGGTTGTTATCGGCCACCGGTGCACCGGCGGCTGTGGTGAGCTTGTGGTTCATAGCCCCCTATTGTAAAGGGCAGGGATGCTTATTCAAGGAGTTAGTGCTATTTGTTTTATGTCCGACCAACGGGAGGATATCGTCGGCACAAGGTGCCGATATCGTCTTGCCGCAGGCAAGATATCGTCCGAGCTCAGCGAGGATATCGTTTCCTGTGAATCAATAGCAAATATTCTCCCAACCCTTGGGAAACAATAAGCCAAAACAAAACAGGGAAACGATATCCCGGGCTACGCCCGGGACGATATCCACGCTTCGCGCGGACGATATCTGCCCCTGCGGTGCAGACGATATCCTGACCTGCGGTCAGGACGTGAGGCAGCCGGGGCAATTCCGCACCCAGTGGCCGGGGGAGATTTCCACGAGCTCGGGGATGCGGTCGGTGAGGCAGAGCCCTGGGTTGCCCAGGGTGTTGCGGGGGCGGAAGGCGCAGCCGGTGACGGGTTCGCGCAGGGTGGGGGGCAGGCCGGGGATGGTCTGCAGGCGGGTGCCTTTGCCCGCCGCGCTGGGGATGGAGGCCATGAGGGCACGGGTATAGGCGTGCTGCGGGTGGCGGATGAGTTCCTCAGCCGGGGCGCTTTCCACGATGCTGCCGGCATACATGACCTGGATGCGGTGGGCATATTGGCGCACCACGCCGAGGTCGTGGGTGATGAGGATGATGGCGGTGCCGAGTTCCTGCTGGCGGGCGCGGAGGAGGTCGAGCACCTGCTTCTGCACGGTTACATCGAGCGCGGTGGTGGGTTCATCCGCAATGAGCACCTGCGGGCGGGTGATGAGGGCCATGGCTATCATGACGCGCTGGCGCATGCCGCCGGAGAACTCGTGCGGGTAGGCCAGGGCGCGTTTCGCCGGGTCGGGGATGCCGGTTCGGGCAAGTTCCTCCACAGCGAGGCGGCGGGCTTCTTTCCAGCTGAGCCCCTGGTGCAGCACGAGGGGCTCGGCCACCTGGTCGCCGATGCACATGCAGGGGTTCAGGCAGGTCATGGGGTCCTGGAAAATCATGGAGATGCGCCGCCCGCGCAGGCCTGCATGCACTTTTTCCGGCGCGTGCAGCAGGTCGATGCCTTCGAACCACGCGCGGGATTCTTTGCCGATGCGCGCGGGGGGGCTGGGCAGCAGCCCCATGAGGGTGGAGCAGGTCACTGATTTGCCGGAGCCGGACTCGCCCACGATGCCGAGCGTTTCGCCCGCGTGCAGGTCAAAGGAGACACCGTTCACGGCGTAGTTCACCCCGGCGCGGGAGTGGAACTCCACCGTGAGGTCGCGAACCTGGAGCAGGGGAGCACTCATCGGGCCTGTTCAAAGAGTTCTTCCAGCATTTCCATGCCGCGGGCGGCTCGGTAGCGGGTGGGGCGCTCGCAGCGGCAGTTGAGCACGTCTTCCTGCCATTCGTGGGGAATACCGCACTGGCCGAAAACCGCGCCGAGCAGGGCACCGGTGATGGCGCCGTTCGTGTCCGGGTCGCCCAGCTTGTTCACCACGCTGCACAGGGCAGAGGGGAAATCCGTGGCGTGCAGCAGCCAGTAATAGGCGCATTGGAAGGCGATTTCCACCCAGCCGGCCTGGGGATAGTACTCCGGTTCCTCTGTTTCTGCGGCACGCAGGCGGCTGAGCAGCGCCATGTCATCCAGTTCCTGGGCGCGGTTGCAGGCGGTGGTGTAAATTTGCTGCGGGCTGTAGCCTTGCAGGGCCAGGATGAGGGATTCCACAAAGATGATATTGGCATGGGCACAGCGCGGGTGAATGTGGGTTATTTGGCATTCCTTTATCGCGGCAGTCTGCCAGTCCCACTCCGGGTGCAGCACGGCGTACAGTGCAATGGGCGCCACGCGCATGAGTGCCCCGTTGGCCTGCGAATCGGCATTGTAGCGCCCGTTGAGCCCTGCGCGGGTGGTCACGCCCACGTCATCGGGGTCGGTGGAAAGCCAGTCGATATATTGGGCGCGGGTGGCCATGGCGTTGAAGCCGTTTTCGTTGAGCAGGCTGCGGAGCAGGGCGATGGCCATTTCGGAATCATCGGTGATTTCGCCTGCCTGCCGGGTATCAGTGGCTCCCCAGCCACTCACCATGGTGGTGATGCCGCCCGGGTAGAGGCTGCACACATCGCTGGGGCTGTGGAACTCCACCGGGGCGCCCAGGGCATCGCCGCACATCAGTCCCATGAGGCAGCCTCTGGCGCGCTCTTCCGGACTCAGCCCGGGGGCTTCCTCGCAGCAGGTGCATGCGGGTTCCTCCGCTTTCGGCGCCACCAGCGGGAAACGCCGGGAGAGCGGGTAATCCTCCACCTTGATGAGCTCCACCCCGTACATGGCCGCAATGGCCGGAGCCTGGGAGGCGGCATAGTCCTCGCCATAGTAAATCTTTTTCACGCCGTGGGCGCAGAGCGCCTGCATGCACGAGGTGCAGGGCATGGTGGTGCAGGCCACGATGCGGGCCTCCCCCCGCTTGAACAGGCTGCACAGGTTGATTTCCGCATGCAGCATGTACTTCTGCCGCTCATCGCGCGAGGCCCAGAACCCCTCCGGCGCATCGAATCCCGGGAACAGCCCGTTGTAGGCCGTGCCGATGACTCGGTTATCCTTATCCAGCGCGGCGGCGCCCACCTTGCGGTAGGGGTCTTCGGAGCGCAGGGCGGCCACATGGGCCAGCGCCATCACATATTGCGGAATCGGCAGGCGGTTCATGCCTGTATCATAGCATATCATCCCCTCATTGCAAGGTGTTTCGCGTGCGCGGGCGCGGAAAATGGTGTCAGAAAGTTAGTCTGCCCTTGCCAAATGGGGGTGATTGGAGTAAAGTAGGCGCCATGAACATCCAGCTCTTCAAAGACCTCTGCGAGGCAACCGGTGCTCCCGGTTTTGAGTATGGCATCCGCGAGCTGGTCATCAAGGAGATGACCCCGCTGGCTGATGAAATCAAGGTGGATAACGTGGGTAACGTGGTGGCTCTCATCAAGGGCCGCAGCTCTGAGAAGCGCATCATGTGCGCTGCCCACATGGACGAAATCGGCTTCATTGTGCGCCATATCGACGACAACGGTTTCATCCGCATTCTGCCCCTGGGTGGTTTTGACCCGAAGACCCTCACCGCCCAGCGCGTGGTGGTGCACGGCACCAGGGACCTGCCTGGCTGCATGGGGGTGAAGCCCATCCACGTGATGAGCCCTGAGGAGCGCACCAAGATGCCCCAGGTGACCGATTACGTGGTGGACCTCGGCATGAGCAAGGAAGAGGTGGAGAAGTACGTTTCCATCGGCGATTCCATCACCCGCATCGGCGACCTGGTGGAGATGGGCGACTGCCTGAATGTGAAGAGCATCGACAACCGCGGCGGCTGCTACATGCTGATTGAGGCCGTGCGTGCCATCAAGGCTGCCGGCGAGCTGCCGGAGTATGATCTGTACGCCGTGTTCACGGTGCAGGAGGAAGTGGGCCTGCGCGGCGCCCATGCCGCCACCCTCGCCATCAACCCCGATTTTGCTTTTGCGCTGGATGTGACTATCGCGTTCGATACCCCCGGCAGCGGCGCCCACGATAAGTGCACGGTGCTGGGCAAGGGCACGGCGGTGAAGGTGTACGACGGCACCCTCATTACCGACCCGCGCATGGTGAAGTTCATGACCGCCCTCTGCGAGGAAGGCGGGTTCCCCTACCAGCTGGAACTCCTGGCTGCCGGCGGCACAGATGCCGGCGCCATGCAGAAGTTCACCGCCGGCGGTGCCGTCACCGGTGCCATCTCCATTCCGGTGCGCAACGTGCACCAGAGCATCGAGATGGCTCACAAGGTGGATATCGAGGCCAGTGTGAACCTGCTCACCGCCTGCTTCACCTCCCTGGGCCGCTGGGACTGGAGCTGGAAGCAGATGAACCGCACCCTGGCCCCCAAGGCTGATTGCGCCGCTGCCCCCAAGAAGAAGGGCTGCTGCCGCAAGAAGAAGTAAAGGTATCAGTTTAACTTGTGGAGCGTGCATGGGTAGGTGTTTCCCATGCACGCTTTCTGCCCTATGAGCGAATATTTTGCAATTCAGTTTCCCATGGTGGGCGAGCCTGCCTGGCAGGCGCTCTCAGCCATTCTGCGAGCGGGGAGCTGCCCCATGCCCTGCGCTTATCTGGAGGCGGATTCCCTGCTGCTGGTGTGGCGTTATGAGCAGCATCAAAATGAATGCGCCTGGGAGCCCTGCCACCACGTCCTGCACATGCTGCTCTATGAGATGATGCCGGATATGACCCGTTTCTACAACGAGTATGGAACGGAACCCATCATATGCTCCTCCGGGCGGCTGAGCCGGGTGCTTCGCTTCGGGCTGCCGCATGGCTTTATGTGCTATGGGGAGTTGCCGCCGCTGGAGATGGATGGCCTGGTGCCGCTCTACGAATGCGAGTGGGATGCACCGGCGTTCCAGCGCAGTGTCCGGGGGCTGCTGGAACGCACGCTGCACATGTGCGCACAAACGGACTTGGCAACATGGGATACCGGCCTCCTGTACCTGACATACAAGCGCATCGAGGCCATGGCGGTGACGTGCAATGCCTTTGACGCTGAGGTGGAGGCCGCCATGTGTTCTCTCAATGAATCCATCTGCGCACGGAATGCGGGGCAGGCGCGCTTTTATTGCGCCGGCAAATAAAAGAGGATGATTTGCCGGAACGGACAAAGTCCAATCCGGCGTTCCGGCAAGTAGAACACCATTCCTGCTTGCGCGGGCGCGTGGGGCTGTGGTAACATATGGAGCATGAAATGCTTTTCCCTGTTTGCTGCCGCCCTGGCCCTGGTGAGTGTGTGCCAGGCTGCCAGTGATGCCGCGACCTCTGCCCGCGAAGCTGCCCAGCAGTATGGTGCCGCCGTGCGCAACTGCGATATGCGCTGGGCGGTGGATTCCATGTATCCCCCGTTGCGCCGCACCTATGCCGACCAGCTTACCTCGCGCACCCGCGAAGCAGAAATTGCCCGTGCCCGCCGCGTGCAGGGGCTGGACCGGGAGACCGTGGTGGAAGCCAGGGCCCGCATGGCTGCCAACGATAAGGCCTTGCGCGCCAAATATGCCCGCATGGGTGAAGATATGAAGAAAAGCGGTCTCACCGTGGAAAGCTACACTGTGGGCGAAGCCACGGCCGAATATGTGGTCACCCCGCCCATGGCTGCAGTGAGCCAGGTGCGCAAGGACACCAGTGGCCGCGTGCGGGCTGAAAACATAGGCAACACGCAGGAACGCAGCCGCATCGTGGTGCTGCCCACCACGCTGGTCATCAGCGCCCCGGCCCAGAATGGCCGCCGCACCCGCCTGGAGCGCCGCAGCTACATTTTCGCCGTGCGCGATGAAATCATCACCGACAAGAGCCAGCCCCGCGGCACTGTGCCCAACAAGTGGTACTTCATTGATGGCAATACGGATGTGAACACCCTGCGCACCTTCTTCCCGAACTTGCCGCTCTACCTGCGTCTGCCCGCCACGGGCGACCGCATTCTGCGCTGATGTACCCACCCGCTGCACCATGGGCCTGCTGAGCGAACAGACCCTGCTGGATTTCAGCGAGACCGGCCTGCTCTCGCACGCCCGGGGCTTTGAGTTCCGCCCGGAGCAGCAGCAGATGGCCGTGGCTGTGGCGGAAACGCTGGAAAACGAAGGCGCCCTGCTGGCCGAGGCCGGCACCGGCGTGGGCAAATCGCTGGCCTACCTCATACCGGCTGTCCGCTACGCGCTGGAGCACGGGCGCAAGGCGGTCATCTCCACGCACACCATCAACCTGCAGGAGCAGCTCTTCCACAAGGATATCCCCACGGTTGCCAAGGCGCTGAACTGCCATTTCGATGCGGCCCTGCTCAAAGGCCGCGCCAACTACCTCTGCCGCACCCGCCTGCGCCGCGCCCTGGAGCAGGCGGACGACCTCTTCAACCAGGCAGAAACCAGGCAGCTCCATGACCTGCTGGCCTGGTCACGGGATTGCGGTGAAGGCTCCCTGGCCGAGCTGCCGCACGAGCTCAACATCTCCCCCAAAGTCTGGGCCCAGGTCTGCAGCGAGAACCACGTGTGCACCCCGCGCAACTGCGGCTACGACTGCCCTTACCAGGCCGCCCGCCGCCGCGTGCAGGAGGCCCAGGTGGTGGTGCTCAACCACACGCTCTTCTTCGGTCTGCTCTCCCTGGCAGATGAGATGATGGCCATGGAGCCGGAGGGCCCACCAGGCTTCATCTTCCCGAATGACTTTGTGATTCTGGACGAGGCCCACACCATCGAGAACGTGGCGGCCAACCAGCTGGGGCTTTCGCTCAGCGAGGCCGAGATGAAATACGAGCTGCTGCGCCTCTACAACCCGGCTACCCACAAGGGCAGCCTGCGGCACAATGCCAGCCCCACCGTGCTGCAGCTCATCGAGGAAGCCCAGGCCGCCGTGGGCGAGTTCTTCACCGCCGCCCGGGCTGATTGCCAGCTGGAGGCGCACCACGGCACCGTGCGTCTGCGCCAGCCGGAGTGGACGGAGAACCTGCTCTCCCCGGTGCTGCGCCAGCTCTTTGCCGAAATCAAGGACATGGCCGCCATGGAGGAAAACGAACTCACCAAGGCTGAGCTGCTGGACACCGCAGCCCGCGTGCTGGCCTATGATGAAGCCGCCACAGAAATGGTGAAGCTCAGCAAGGCCGATACCACCGTGTACTGGGTGGAAAGCCACGGGCTTGAGGGGCAGTTCACCACTATGCGCGGTGCTCTCATCAACGTGGCTCCGGTGCTGCGCGAAAAGCTCTTCGAAGCAGGCCGCAGCTGTATCTGCACCAGCGCCACACTGGCCACCGGCGAGCGCGGTATGGGTTACTTCGCCGGCCGCGTGGGGGCCGAAAGCGCCCGCCCGCTGCAAATCGGCAGTCCCTTCGATTTCGAGAAGCAGATGCGCATCATGGTGGCGCGCAGCATGCCACCGCCCCCACCCGCCAGCGAGGACGATGAGTACCTCCCGGCCCTGGCAGACTGGATTATGCGCTCGCTGGATGAATCGCAGGGCCGCGCCTTCGTGCTCTTCACCAGCTACAACCTCATGCGGGCCATGGCCGTGCGCCTGCGCCCCTTCTGCCAGGAGCGCGGCTGGCCCCTCCTGGTGCAGGGGGATGAGCTCTCCCGCAGCCAGATGGTGCACAGCTTCCGCGAGAATATCGGCAGCGTGCTCCTCGGCACGGATAGCTTCTGGACCGGCGTGGATGTGCCCGGCGAGGCCCTATCCAACGTCATCGTTACCAAAATCCCCTTCGAATCCCCCGGCAACCCGCTGGTCGAGGCCCGCATTGAGGATATCACCGCCCGCGGCGGCAATGCCTTCCGCGATTATTCCCTGCCCGAGGCCCTGCTCAAATTCCGCCAGGGTGTGGGCCGCCTCATCCGCTCCAGGACTGATACCGGGCTCATCACCATCCTGGATTCACGCGTGACCGGCAAATTCTACGGCTCCCGCTTCATGTACGCCCTGCCCCCGGCTGCCCCCAGGCAGTTCCTGTAATGCTCTTTCCGCTGCTTGCCCTGGAAAGGTTAATGGAACTCCGCCGGAACAAATTATTGAAGCAGGAATTAAAAATTAATGTGTTATACACATCGGAGAGGAGGGGCAACAAATGGGAATTTGTGGGGGAACTCTGTCGGAGCACGGGACTTCAGTCCCGATTGGAAGCACCGTTATTTCGGGACTGAAGTCCCGTGTCCCGACAACGACAAACATCAATTTGTTGGTTTGTTTTGAGTTTTTAGAGGTTCCCAATTTAGCGGTTCGTTTTCTTGGGGGGTGGCGCTTCCCGATTTATCAACGAAAAACACCCTCGGAGAGCTTCCTCTCCAAGGGTGTATGAGATTAAATTCGCTTTACGCAACAATTACTGGCGGCGACGGCGTGCAGCCAGACCACAGAGAGCGAGCAGGCTCAGTGTAGCCGTGGCAGGCTCGGGGATGACGTAAGTCATCGTACCAGCGGAAACGGAAGCGTAGCCGGTTTGTGCATTTCCACCACTTGCGGTACGTTGCACCTTCATCGTGAGATTAACGGATTCGCCGGCATTCAGTAAATACTCGCCGGTAATTTCCGCGGTACCGGTAGCAGTACCTCCTCCCAAAACAGCCGATCCTTCACCGAACACGCTTTCGCCAAAAGAAAGCGAAACCTTTGTGTCTTGCAAACCAGCCGAATGGGTTCCACCCGAAGCGGTTGTACTGAACATGTCAAAAGAGAAGCCGGTCAGCGTGAGTCCATAGATGGAATTATTCTTCAGAGTGAAGTCCAGCGTCCAGTAGCATCCATCGTTGCTACCCTGAATAAATTGAATCTTGGGAGAGAAACCTGCCGCACCAGTTACTTCCTCCGGTGCACATGTGCCTGTAGAAGCGCCACCGATGGAGTTCAGGGTTAATGACAGGCAGTCCGAATTCAGGGATATGGCGGTAGAAGTGATGTCCAGAGGAACCGTGAAAGTATCCTGCCACGTTTCCTCAGCCATGGCCACGCCGGCCAGGGAAAGGAGGGTAATAAGTGTCTTCTTCATTGTATTTAACAGGTTGATATTTATTTCAGCAGCCACGACAGAACCCCGGTTCCTCGCGCGATGGAATGCTCAGGCCCCATCTGACTGCCTCCGTGCGCAGTATATCGCTTTTTATATGCGATGTACAGAAAAAATATGCAAGTTGTAGAAAAAATTACGCTTGCGTTTTGGGAACAATGTGCATCAACAAACGAAAATTCGCGTAGTTATCACGATTTTCACTGATAAGCAGCAGACTTTCGGGCATCGCATATAAAAAGCGATATACCCCGGGCTGTCACGAAAGAGCAGCCGGATTCATTCCAACGCGCGAGGATTTGAAATCCTGCATATCGCAAAAACCGCCCCGGCATGTGGCCGGGGCGATTTTGGAATGCTTAATCTGACTGGGTGGGGTGGGCTCAGCCCTCCACCGTGACCTTGGCGTTGCGGGCCAGGAGGTCGATGACCTTGGAGGTAATCACGCTCAGGCGGATGCCCTGAACGCGGTTCTCGCGGTACATCTTGCGGATGAAGTTCTTGAGGTTCTTCTCCTTGGCCTGCTGTGCCATGTTGGCCATGGCTTCGAGCAGCTCCTGCTCGGTGGCGATGATGTGCTCTTTGCGGGCAATCTCCTGCAGGGCGAAGTACACGCGCAGGTTGCGCTCGGTCTCCTTCATGGCCTCGGCCTTCAGGGCTTCCATGTCTTTGGCCACCTCGTAGTTGCCGGCCTGGATGGCGGCGTACATCTTGCGCTGCACGGTGTTCTCGTTCTCGCGCTCCACCAGGTCCTGGGGCAGGGCGAAGGTGAGCTGGTCGGCCAGCTTCTCGGAAATCTGGTCAGCCTTGGCTTCATCGTTGGCGCGGGTCTTGGAGGCCTTCAGGTTGCCACGCACGATTTCCTTGATTTCATCCATGCTCTTTTCAGGCAGGGCGCCGGCGAAGAGCTCGGGGGTAATCTCGGGCACACGCTTCTCGCGCACTTCCTTCACGGTGCAGCTGAAGGTCACATCCTTGCCGGCCAGGTCGGAGATGGGGAAATCTTCCTTCATGGTGAGCACGAGCTCCTTCTCCTCACCGGCGGAAACACCCTCCAGCCCCTGGGGAAGTCCGGGCATGAAGGAATCCTCCTCGATGGCCACCCAGTGGCCCTCACGGCCTTCCATGAAGCCAACGGGCTTGCCGCAGTATTCAGCCGTGGGCTTGCCTTCCACGCTGGTCTTGAAGTCGATGACCACGATGTCGCCCTTGGCGGAAGCGCGCTCCACCACTACATGCTCAGCGGAGGATTCTGCGTACTTCTGCAGGGTGTCCTGCACTTCGTCATCGCTCACTTCATCGGTGGGGATGGTCACTTCGATACCCATGTACTCGGGCAGCTCGAACTCGGGAACGATGGTGAGGGTGGTCACCAGTTTGTAGGAACCATCAGCCTCCTCAGTGGTGGTGGGGGTGCCGAAGTCGAGCACCTTGAGCTCGGGGTTCTGCTCCAGGGCCTGCTCCTGCACGTCGGACTTGATGCGGGCATCCAGTTCATCGGCAATGCCCTCGGCGAAACGCTTGGCGATGACGCTCTTGGGAGCCTTGCCCGGACGGAAACCGGGAATGCGGGCATTCTTGGAGAAAGCGTTGATGGCGGCGTCCTTGATGGCGGTCACCTCGGCGGGGGTGGCGATGGCGGTAAGTGTTGCCTGGCAATCACTTGTCTTGTCGATGGTAATGTCCATATTGGTATTGTGTTAGAAAATTGCTGAATAAAACGCGCGCGCATTCTACAACAGCTCAGCATAAAAGGCAAGTGCATAAACAGACATAATTTGATATGCAGGGAGGAAAATCGGATAAGTACAAAAAATCCAGCCCCGTGGGGCTGGATAAAATGTTTTATGATTCAGAAGGCGGGATTTATTCACCAATGGGCAGGGCGCCTTCGGGGGCTTTCCAGGAACCATCGTCTTCCGGGGTGAGCCCGGGTTCCACGGTGATGGTGGCCGGCTGGGTGGGGGCGTCCACGACCGGGGCGCCGGGGGCGGGCTCATAGTTTGGTTCCGTCACCTGGGTGGAGGGTTTGCGTGGGGAGATGATTTTGCCTTGGCGGTGCTTTTTGGGCGCGGGACTGCCGGGGGTGGCTTCGAAATCGCTCATATCCACCATGTCATCGATACCGAAGGCATAGCGTGCCATATCGGGCAGGTTGTCCTTCACAAGCATGCCCACGGGGAAACGGACCTGGCCCTGGGGGGTGCGCAGGGTGATTCGGCCAGCTTCAAGCCGGTGGATGATGGCGTTGGAATACACCTTGCCGTTAGTCGTGGAGACATTCCCCACGGGCAGGCCGATGAGAAGGTTTTTTGCTACGCCGCGGGAGGTTTTGTCCTCCTGGCGGATTTCGCGTTGCAGGGAGAGAATGCGGCCGCGCTCAGCCTCGATACCCTGCTTGTGCTCGTCAATCTCGCGTTTTACTGTATCAAGCTGGAGGGTGAGGTGGGAGATGCGTTCACGCATGTGGAGCGCTTCATCAGCCTTGTAGGCAGCCTCCTGCAACTGCTCATGCTGCTTGCAGAGCTCCAGGTGCTCGGCTTGCGCCAGCTCCAGCGGCGAGGGCACGCGGTAGAGTTCCATCTGGCCGTAGATATACCATGCTCCGCCGCCGATGACTCCGAGCAGAAGCAGCACCAGGATGAAATCGAAGAAAGCGGCGGCGCGGCTGCCTTTCTTCTTTTCAGGGATGGGGGCTTCGGCTTTTTCCGGTGCGGGAGGCTGCGGCGCGGCTGTGGTTACGGGCTGTTCTGCCAGAGCTTTCTCTGCCGGCTCAGGCTGGGGGGCTTTCTGCGGTGCCGGGGATGGTTGCGGCCCAGCAGCCGGGGCGGGGGCCTGGGGTTTGCTGGAGCTGGCCGGCTTCGGAGCAGGTGCAACAGGGGAATTACCCCAGGAGATGGACACTTTGTCCTTTGCGTTTTTGTTGGAGTTGCCGGAAATCATGAGCGTTTGTGGAGGTTTGCGGTTTCACTCTGCAGCAGGCGGAAATTGGAGCGGAAGGCATCCAGACGGTCCTGCAGCTGGATGACCCGGAGTTTGGCTTCTGTCTGCCGGCGTTTGAGTTGCTTGAGTTCGTTGAGCGCAGCGGTGAGTTCCTGCTCTTTTGTTTCGATGCTTTCGGCAAGGTCCGGTTCGATATCGCCCGCTTGTTTGATTATTTGCTGCATGCGGACAATTTCTTTGCGCAGGACGGCATTCTGCTCGTGGGCCAGGCGGAGCTGCTCAGGGTTATCAGCCTGGGGATAACAGCTGCCCAGTGAGAGAGCACACACGGCGCAGGCGCATAAGCTGGTGAGGATAGAAAGATGATTCACGCCTCAATCATACGCTCATATTGAATTGCGTCAAGCATGTTCTGCGTCACTTTTCGAGCAGGAAAAGGTACTCTTTGACCGAGAGGGCGCGGGCGCGCAGATTGCGGCAGCCGCGGAAGGTGGCGTAGTCGGTCTGCATAAGCTGCACCTTGCCGTGGTGGCGCAGCAGTTCCTGCATGGCGGGCAGGGGGATGAAGCCCTCAGAGTTATATGAGATTAGCACAAAGCGCGCGGGAAGGGTGCGCAGCAGGGAATCCAGTGCCTGCTGCACCTGGGCCCGCTTGTTGTAGGGAGAGCGGTTCCAGTCGCTGGGAATACCGGAGACGACAGAGAGCTTCTCTGGTCGCTCATAGCGCAGCAGCAGGTTCAGCATGAAGTAATTGGAACCGTACGGGTGCTGGTTGTATGGCGGGTCCAGATAGGCGAAATCCAGCTCCGGCAGGGTGCTGGCAGCGGCGGTGGCATCTCCCTGCAGCACGTGGTGTTCGCAGTCGAATCGTGAGAAGATGGGCAGCGGCAGAGAGATGGGGGCCATGATGCGCTGCAGGGCATTTGCCCCGCGGCCACCGAATTTTCCCACGCCATCCCGGTTCTTATAGAATCCCTTGAAAATGCCGGCGGTGTTGGTGTGGATGGAAGCCTCGCAGAGCAGCGGGGCCAGGAAAAAATGCTGGATTTCCTGTGGCAGCTGGCCGATGAGCTGCCTCGCTGTATCCAGATACACGGCATTGCGGTGCGTGTAGAATACGCGCTCTCCGTGGTGAATGTCCGTGTCATCCTGGGGGGCGTAGAGCTCGGCCAGCAGTCCGGGGGTGGGGTGGGTTTCAATCTGCCGCAGCAGTTCCGCATGCAGTTCCGGCAGCCGGGCGGCCTGCACCGCATCGCTGTTGGCAAGGTAGCAGGTGTTCAGCACGCGGGCATACGCCTCCAGGTCATTGGTATAGAGCTCAGCGGCGTGCTGCTTCAGGTAGCGGCTTACGATGCCGCTGCCGGCAAAGGCATCGAAACAGCGCAACTTGCGCCCGCCCAGCCGCTCACGAACCTGCCCCACCGCCCTGCCGATAAAATCGAGCAGGCGGCGTTTGTTGCCCAGGTAGGTGATAATCTGCTCCTGCAGATACCGCGGGTCTTCCCCTGCTGGCGGTGAGCTTTTCATTCCGGCAAACTCTAACAGATGCAGAATGATGCGTCAAGCGGTATTTATTGCTCCGGCAATTAAAGAATATTGCTTTAGCGAAACACAAAATTGGAATTTGTCGATTTGTTTGCGAGCGACAGCGAGCGTCTATTTGAGCCCGCGGAGCGGGCGGCATATCCATAGCGAGGCGGTGGAGCCGCGCAGCGGCGGAACCCCTCGTAAACGAAAAGAACAATCAGAGCCCCGACGTCAGGAGTGGGCGGCAGAAAGTAAGGCCTTAATATGTTGCATCGCTTTCTGCCACCCCGACCTACGTCGGGGTTCAGGTTTCTTTTGGGTTTGTACGAGTGGTTACGCCCGCCACGCTGACGCGTGACGCGCTCCACCACTTCGCTATGGATATGTCGCCCTGACGGGCTCAGAATTCCTCGGGCTTTCAGCCCGACAAATTCCAATTTGTTACCCCTCCAGTACGTATAACACATCAATCTTTAATTGCCGCGTCAATAAAGGCTGCCGGGGTGCAGATTTCGCTTTCTTCTTCCGGCAGAACATGATACTGTCTCTGCATATGCCGGTATCGCCAGAAAAATTGCAGAAGCTCCAGGAAATGATGCAGCGCCTTGGTGTGCATAAGAATGATTTGGAGGAGAAGTTCGTGCGCGGCAGTGGCAAGGGCGGGCAGAAGGTGAACAAGACGAATAATTGCGTGTATCTCACCCACGTGCCCAGCGGCATTGTCATTCGTTGCCATTGTGAGCGGGAGCGGGAAATCAACCGCTACCTGGCCCGCCGCACACTCTGCGAGGAACTGGACCACCGACTCAACGGAGCTCCCAGCCCGCGCCAGCTGGAGCTGAAACGTGCCCGCAAGCGCGGTGGGCAGCCACGCTCGTGCAGTATTACCCAGCGGAAGCTGGAGGGCTGAATTCGGAACTCCGCCGGGCACTCGCCCCGGAATACCCGCCGATATCTGCTCGATTAGCAATTTTTCCTGCTTGCTATCGGCAGTAAAATAAGATAGAATGCGGGAGCGCAGAGGATTGCGCACATTGGTATCATGGCTCACGAAACAGCATTCCTGGGAGCAAGCACGGTGTTCGGTAAATATTGGACCAAACGCCGCTACTTTGATTATCTTATTGACAAGGAGAATTTCAAGCTCACCTTCGGTCGCTCGTTCCGTATGATGGTGTATCTGGATAATGCCGTGGCGAATGGCCCCGCCAAGGTGAGGGAGGATGCGGAGGCGGATACCCGCGCTACGAATTACCTCATTAACCACCTGGCGGATATCAAGCCGGAGTTTACGGTGTTTGTGACCACCTGCGACATGCTGCCGGAGACTGCGGATGAGAACACTCCTGCTCTGGAGAGCAGTGATGACCCCTACGTGCAGAACCGCATCAATCTGTATCGTGAGCTCAATCGCCAGTATGGCCGGGTGCTGAACGTGCATCTGACGGAGATTGCCAATCCTAACGCGGATTTCAATCCCTTGCTGGCCACCATTCTCAATCCGGATAATTCTAAAAAGCCGCTTCCCTTTGCTCCGCTGGAATACCACCAGCTCTACCTGCCGCAACGCATCATGGGCGATGTGGACCGCTGCATCCCGCTGGGTATCCCCGCCATCATCCCCGCCATGCCGCAGCTGACCACCACCGAATTGGTGAACCTGCTGAACCCCGGCCTGGCCAGGCGCTTGCGCGACCCGGAGACGACTGACCCCCGTGGTTCGGATCGCAAGTCCATTCACTCCTTCCAGTGGCTTGACCCGAAGGATGGTTACCTGCTGACCAAGGAGGACCAGATGGAACTGCTGAAGTTCTATTTTGCGCCGGATATGCTCTGATGACCAGGGCTTTGCAACAGGCCGGTGGCGAGTTTGCCCGCTTCTTCGTGGTGGGTGTGGGGGCAACGCTGCTGCACCTCGTGGTGTATCTGCTCCTGAACTGCTTGTTTGACCTTTCAGAGCAGGATGCTCTGGGGATTACTCTGACCTACGCCGTGGGCTATGCGGTGAGCTTTGTGGCGAACTACATTGTCTCTCTGCGCTGGACCTTCAGGACCCGGGGCAGCGTGGGCAAGGGGCTGGGTTTTGCTTTTTCGCACCTGGTGAATGCCGGGTTGCACCTGGGGCTGCTCAACTTGTTCCGTGCCATGGGGGCCGGGGATGCGCTGAGCATGCTGCTCATCTGGCTTGCTCCGTGGCTGGTGGAGTTGCTGCCGGTGCTGGGGCGTCCGGAATCCCTCCTTCCCCTGCCGGTGTATGTGATTGTGGTGCCGGTGAATTTCCTCATGGTGCGCTTCTTCCTGAAACGCTGAGTTTTCTTGCTTTCTAATAGATATTCTAACTCCTTGAGCTGCGCAATCTAACTGCGGTATGCTCGCGCACAGCGGCTGAGGTTAACCAAACAGCCCTGTGTGATTATGAAGAATACAAATACACGAACTCTGGGTCAGCTGGGTGCTGCTGCGTTGGTAGTAGGTGCCGGCCTGATGAATGTCTATGCAGTAGATGCCCCGGTGGGCGGGCGCAACTATGCCACTGCCATGAGCAGCCAGCTGGATGGCAATATCGGCCACCTGCGCCGCCTGCGTGCCAGCATGGGGAAGGGTACCCCGCTGCAGGCCAAGCCGGTCTACACTGTGAATACGGTTGATTCCAAGGCCGGCAGCCTCACGGAGACAGTGCTCACCAGCCCGGCGAAGCGCTGGCGCGTGGGGGTGCAGGGCTTTTATGAGCAGACCAGCGTGGATAGTCACTCCGGCAGCCCGGGTCACGACCGCGATGAGGCCGGTGCCCAGCTGGTGGCGGAATACCTGGTGCGCGACAATTTCCTGGTGGGTGGTGCTGTGTCCTATGGCCGCGCCCATGCGGAAACGGATAACGCCCGCACCAGCAACGAGGATAACACGCGCTTCGATATCTATTCCATCGGCAAGGATGGCCGCTGGACCTGCATGAACTCCCTCGGCATGGGGCTGAACTACCACAATATGCACGGTGCCGACCGCGATGGTTATGCCATCAACTTCATGCACGAGACCGCCTATGACCTGATGCGCATGGAATCCGCCACCTTGCAGGTTTATGCCGGGGTGCAGACTTCCTGGAACAAGTTGGACGGCGTCCGCAAATCCCGCGATGGGTACACGCTCCGCGTCCGCAGCCAGAAAGACTGGGCCACGGATGTGAACATGGGCTTCCGTTATAACATTGCCCTGCCTTCTTTCGGTTCTGCGCCGGAGGGTATGCTCTCCCTCCAGACCGGTGCGGTCGGCTCCGTGGGCAATGTGAACCCCTCCGCCAAGTTCACGGTGGATGGTGAGTCCTTCCGCCAGAACTGCGCCTCCCGCGACCGCTGGGGCTGGGAAATCGGCGCGGGGCTGGATATGCCCATCACCGAGAATCTGGCGCTTTTCGGCACGGCTGAGGGTATCATCCGCAGCGATTCCTACGCGTTTGATGCCCAGCTGGGCATGAAAATGGCGTTCTGATGCCTTTTGAAATGTATGAAACAGGGTGCCCGGTATCCCCGGGCACTCTTTTTTTAGCTGCATCGGGGGGAGTAAAAAGAGAAAAAGCTTGACTATAAGGGGGCTCTCTGATAATCTCCGCGCGTTATGGCAAAAGTTCCCGTTATTCAGCTCCGCAAAGGTCACGCCGTGAACTACAACGGCGATATCTGCGTTGTGCGTGAGAGCCAGCTCAAGACTCCCCCCCGCATGGCCTCCTATGTGCAGATGACCATCCGCAGCATCGCAACCGGCAAGGATTACAACCTGCGCCTCACCTCCAACGACTTCCTTGAGGGCGTGATGCTCAGCCGCGAGGAGATGGAATTCTCCTATGTGGACGGCATGGGCTACCACTTCCTGAACACCGAGACCTACGAAGATGTGTGCGTGGGCGAGGATATCGTGGAACCCGTGAAGGATTACCTCATCGAGGGTAATGTGTATGTGCTGCTCTTCACCGATGAAATCGTGTGCTCCATCGAGCTCCCCGCCGCCATCACCATGGAAGTGGCCGAGGCTCCCGAGGGCGTGAAGGGCAACTCCGCCAACAACGTGTACAAGAGCGCCACCATGACCACGGGCCTTGTGGTGCAGGTGCCCCTGTTCATCACTGCCGGTCAGCGCATCTCCGTGAAGACGGAAGATGGCACCTACCTCGGCCGTGTGAACAACTGATAACACGCTTATTTCCGCTTTTCTGCCGCCGTGGAGTTGCTCCACGGCGGTTTTTTATTGCAGTCTGCTGTTGCGTGTGGTAGTATCAAAGCACTAAAACAGTTTCTAACAACTATGATCAGCCATATCATTCGCGGTAAAAAGGTCTTTGAGGACGAAATTGATGCACTCAAGGTCATTGGTGATTCTCTGGATAATTCTTTCGATGAGGCAGTGGAGGCCATGCGCAAGGCCATCAACACCGGTCACAAGATTATCATCGTGGGCGTGGGTAAGAGCGGCCTCATCGGTGATAAGATTGCTGCCACCCTCACCTCCACCGGTGCGCCTTCCGTGGTGCTGGATACGATGAACGCCCTGCACGGCGACCTCGGTATCGTGCAGGACGGCGATGCCTGCATCGCCATGTCCTACTCCGGCGAGACGGCAGAGCTGCTCACCCTCATGCCATTCCTGAAGCGCTTCGATATCGACATCATCGGCATGACCGGCAAGCCGAATTCCACGCTGGCCCAGCTTTCTGATGTGGTGCTCAACACCTTTGTGGAGCGCGAGGCCGACCCGCTGAACCTGGCCCCCACCTCATCCTCCACCGCCATGCTGGTCATGGGTGATGCCCTGGCCATGGCTCTGCTGGAGGCCCAGAACTTCACCAAGGAAGACTTTGCCCGCAGCCACCCCGGTGGCTCCCTGGGCCGCGCCCTGCTCACCCGCATCGGCGATATCATGCGCACGGAGTTCGCCAAGCTGCCGGAGTCTTCCACCATCATGGACTGCATCATCGCCATGTCCACCGCCCGTGTGGGTGCCTGCATCCTGGTGCATGAGGATGGTTCCCTGGCCGGTGTGTTCACGCATGGTGACTTTGCCCGCGCCTACCAGAAGGATCCCTCCTGCGGTGTGCAGCCGGTGCGCAACATCATGACGAAGAACCCCGTCTATGTGGAGGCTGATAAGCTCGCCATCGTGGCCGTGAAGACTCTCCGCGACCGCCGGATCGACGACCTCGTGGTGCTCGATGCCGATAACAAACCCGTCGGCCTTATCGATACTCAGGACCTCGTGCGCCTCAAACTCATCTGATTTAATGGCCTTAAAGCAGAAATTTTAGCCTAAATTACACTTTAGGCTTGATTTCTTCGTGAAAAAGGTGCATCATCTGCCACCGCATTTGCGAAAGCAAGAGATCTTACATTAAAAAAAGCTATGAGAAAGTACGAAGCACTGATCGTTCTGAACATGAAGGGTTCTGCCACCCTCGATGAGCTGACCGCCGCCATGACGGAGAAGCTTGAGGCCGCAGGCGCCAAGGTGACCGGCACCACGAATGTGGGTCGTCGTGAATTCGCTTATGAGTCTAACCACCTGACGCACGGTCAGTACATGCTGTTCCAGTTCGACGCTGAGCCCAGCGTGATTCGCACTGCCCGCGAGGCCCTTGCTATCGACGAGCGCGTGCACTACCAGTACTACCGCGCCAAGTAAGGCACACGCTTCACACGCGATACACCTTTTTTCAAAAACCTGCTGCGTTCCGCAGCAGGTTTTTTGCACACCGGGTGCGCGGGCATGAGTCGATAAATTGATGTTTGGCGTTGTCGGGGCACGGGACTTTAGTCCCGAAATCACGGTGCACAAAATCGGGACTGAAGTCCCGTGCTTCGACAAAGTTTCCCCACAACTTCCAATTTACAGGGCTTTACTCAGCTTTTCGGATGCATGTGCGTTGGGGGAGCCTTCCGAAAGCACTGGCGGATGGAGGTGATGAGCATGCCGATGCCCGCCACGAAGAAGAGGCCGCCCCCGCCGGCTATGAGCAGCAGCACTTTCATTTTGGGAGCAGGGATTATTTCGAAATGCTCCGGTGCTTCGGGCAGATAGGCAATCTGTGTCCGCGCGCCTGGAGTAGATGGCCTGGCTCATGGGGGACCATTGTTTCTTCGTGGTACAGGGAGCGGGGAAAATCAGGCTGGGAGCAGGCCGCGGGCATGGGCCTCGGCGGTGGGGCCGGAGGTGCCGAGCATGCGGACAAGCTCGGCAATGCGGGCATCTTCGCTGACTTCTTCGAGCCGGGAGACGGTGCGACCCTCGGTGGTCTGGCCTTTGGAGATGAGGTAGTGGTGGTCGGCCAGTGCAGCGACCTGCGGGAAGTGGGTGATGGCGATGACCTGGTGCTCGCTGCCGAGCTCGCGCATCTTCATGCCCACGGCGCGGGCGATTTCACCGCCCACGTTGGCATCAATCTCATCGAAGATGAGCAGGGGGGTATCATCCTGCCGGGCCAAGGCACTTTTCAGCGCGAGCATGACGCGGGCGAGCTCACCGCTGGAGGCGATGAGCCGCAGGGCTTTCTGCGGTTCGCCGGGGTTGGGCCCGAAGAGGAAGTCCACCTCCTCCATGCCCTGAGGGCCGGGCTCGGGCAGGGGGCTGAGCTGCGCAGTGAACAGCGCCTGGCGGAAGCCCAGGTGGCGGGCGTGGGTGAGAAAATCTTCCTCCAGCCGCGGGGCGGCGGCGGCGCGGGTGGCAGAAAGTGCCTGGCCTGCCTGCAGCACCACAGCCCGGCAGCGTTCCTCCTCGGCCTGCAATTCCTCCAGCCGGGCTTCGCGGTTGCCGATGGCATCGAGCTTGGCTCGGCAGGTTTCCAGGTGCTCGGTGATAGCTTCGAAATCGGCACCGTACTTGCGTTTCAGATTATCCAGCAGGGAGATGCGGTTTTCCAGCTCGGCCAGTTCGGCGGGGTCGCATTCCAGTGTTTCAACGTAGTCCTGCAGGTTGGCGGCCAGGTCTTCGGCGGTGTCGATGATGCTTTCCAGACTTTCCAGCCAGGGGGCGGTGGTGGCATCCAGCCGCTCCAGGTCGCGGCCGCTGCGCACCAGCTGGTGCAGGGTGGAGAGCAGGGAGCCTTCCTCGCCATCCACCATCCGGGCCATGGGCAGGGCTGTGTCGCGCAGGCGGTTGGCATTGCGGGCGCGCTGCCAGCGGGCTTCGAGCCCCTCCACTTCCTCGGCGGTGAAGGCGGCGCTTTCGATTTCCTCCACCTGGTGGCGCAGGAAGTCGAGCTCGCGTTCGTTGGCCATTTCGCTCTCCATCAGGGTGCGGTAGGCGTGGCGGGCATCCAGCCAGGCGCGGTAGGCAGCGTGGTAGGCGGCCAGGGCAGGGGCGTTTTCGGCAAAGGAATCAAGCAGGCAGAGCTGGCGCTCCTGCGAGGTGAGGGAGCGGTGCTCCTCCGGGTGGTGCATATCCACCAGTCCGGAGCCGATGCGCTTGAGCAGTTGCAGGGTCACGGGGCTGCTGTTGATGAACTGGCGGTTGCCGCTGGCCGTGACCACGCGGCGGATGATGAGCAGCCCGTCCTCGCAGGGCGGCACGCCGCTTTCCTCCAGCGCGGCATTCAGCGCGCGGGTGTCGCGCAGCTGGAAGACGGCCTCGATGCTGCACTGCGTTTCCCCGCTGCGGATGAGGCTTTTATCCGCCCGCTCGCCCAGGGCCAGGGAGATACCGCCCATGATGACGGATTTGCCGGCGCCGGTTTCGCCGGTGATGCCCAGGAAACCCGCGTGGGGTTCCCAGCTGAGTTCATCCACCAGGGCCAGATTCCGTATCTTGAGCAGGGTGAGCATAATTTATCTTTGCGTTCTGCGGGAGATTATGCCATAATGCGCACGGAAATCAAAACCAAAAACAGATGCTGAACGTACTTTTCCTTGGCAGCGGCACTTCCACCGGGGTGCCTGTGATTGGCTGCGACTGTGAGGTCTGCCGCTCCACCGACCCGCGCAACAAGCGCTGGCGTTCATCGGTTCTGGTGCGTTCGGCCACCACTACGCTGCTGGTGGATTCGTGCCCGGATCTGCGGGCGCAGGCGCTGCGCCACCATCTGACGGCGATAGATGCAGTGCTCTACACCCATGAGCACCTGGATCACACGGCCGGTTTTGATGAGATGCGAGCTTTCTGCTGGCGGCGCACCGGGCGGCTGCCGCTTTATGCGGGCACCAGCTGCCTGGCGCACCTGAAGCGCATGTTCGGCTGGGCTTTCGATGAGCGCAACACCTACCAGGGGTATATCCGCCCCGCTGCGCATGACCACGCCGGGAAGCCCTTTACCGTGGGGGATATTGAAGTGACCCCCGTGCCGGTGCTTCACGCCACGGTGGAGACCTTCGGCTACGTTTTCCGGAGCGGCGGCTCCAGTTTTGGTTATGTGCCTGATATCCAGGAACTCCCGGAGTCATCTGAGCCGCTGCTCGCCGGGCTGGATGCTCTGGCCATGGATGGCCTGCGCTACCGCCCGCACCGCACCCATTTCTGCGTGGATGATTCCGTGCGGATGATGCAGCAACTTGCTCCGAAACGCGGCTACCTCACCCATGTGGGGCACGAGGTGGAGTATAACTCCCTCTGCCGCTATCTGCCGGAGTTCATGGAGCCTGCTTATGACGGCATGGTGCTGAATCTGAGTTGATAAATTGGAGTATAGGCAATGGGGAACTTCTAATAACTCGAAACTAATCAACAAATGGGAATTTGTGGGGGAACTCTGTCGGAGCACGGGACTTCAGTCCCGATTGGAAGCTCCGTTATTTCGGGACTGAAGTCCCGTGCCCCGACAACGACAAACATCAATTTATTTAGCTTTTCCTTGCTATTTGGTGGGGGTGTGCTAGAATACGGAGTATGCCCACTCTGAAGCAGCTTGCGGTTGAAACCCTCACCCACCTGGTGGAGGGCGGGCAGGAGCGTATGGCGGTGGATGATGAGGCCCGTGGAATCCTGCGCCAGTGGATGCTGGAGGCCCGGAGAGGGGCCGCACCTCCTCCTGCTGCTGCTGCTCCGGCGGTGGCGGCGGCTTCAGCCCCACCCGCAGAGCCGGAAATGAGCGTGGAGGAAAAACTGGCTTACCTGCGGCAGCGCGCTGCGGATTGGAAACCGGCGAAGCGCCTGGGCACCCTGCGGGAGACGATGGTTTTTGCCGTGGGCAACCCGCGGGCGCGGCTCATGCTGGTGGGCGAGGCGCCCGGCTATGAAGAAGAACGCCAGGGGGAGCCCTTTGTGGGGCCGGCAGGGCAGTTGCTGACGAAAATTCTGGGTGCTATGGGGCTGAAACGCAGCGATGTGTACATCTCCAACGTCTGCAAGTTCCGCCCATCCATGGGGGAGAATCAGGGCACGGCCAACCGAGCCCCCGGGCCGGAGGAGCTGGCCGCATGTTCGCCGCTCATCATGGCCGAGATACGCGCCATCCGACCCGCCTGCATTGTGTGCCTGGGGGGCAGCTCGGCCAAGGGGCTGCTGGGGGCTCAGCAGGGAGTGAGCGCCCTGCGGGGCCGCTGGTTTGAGTGCCAGGGTGTACCGGTGCGTGTGACTTATCACCCCAGTTACCTGCTGCGTAATGAGGGGCTTGCGGCCCGCCGCGCGTTGTGGGAGGATATGCTGGTGGTGATGCAGCAGCTGGGTATGCCCATTTCGGAAAAACAACAGAACTACTTCCGCTGATGCGTTTTCTTGCCATAGCTTCAGGGCTGCTGCTCCTGACCGGGTGCCACAATATCTACCAGCTGCGCCGCGCTGCGGTGAAGGGCGACCCCGAGGCTCAGTATGAATACGGCCGCCGCCTGCTCACCGGCCAGAAAGGGGCTATCCATTCTTCGCGCCTGGCGTTCAAATGGTTTTCAAGAGCAGCGGAAAACCGCCACCCCAAGGCAATGGCTGCCATGGGCTTGTGCTATGAGCGGGGCCTGGGGGTGCAGAAATCGCTCCCCAAGGCTCGTAAATGGTATGCTTCGGCAGTGGATGAGGGAAACGACGATGCCTGCCAGACGCTGGTGCAGATGGAAGCCCGCGCAGGCAACCTGAGCGGGGCCTTGCACTGGCTGGAACGCATGGCGGATGACGATTCCATCCCCGCGCAGCTGATACTGGCGCACATGCACCTGAATGGCACGGCAAAGAACGCCAGCACGGCAGAGGGTATCCGCTATCTGCGCTATGCGGCCATGCAGGGCAATGGAGAGGCCTGCCTCATGCTCAGCACCTGCTATGCTACCGGCAAGGGGGTGCCGAAGAACGATGAGCTCATGATGGGCTGGCTCGTGAATGCTGCCGAGGCCGGAAATGAAACGGCCCAGGCCCTGCTCCAGCAGGCGGAAGAGAAGAAGAAATAGCCCCTGGCCGTTATTGCGCAGTTCTTTCTTGTTGCATTTAGAAAACAATCTGGTACAATACCCGCACAAAACATATGGCCAGTTACTCTGATTCACCCATAAAAGTGCGCACCACGGCCTCCCGTGGCGAGCATGATGGTATCCTCTTTTATATCCTGCCGCCCTTGCTGCTGGGCGCCGTGTTTGCGTTCTGCTCCATGGCGAGCAGTGACGAGGCCGATGCCCCGGAGGCTCCTGCTGCAGAAGAGGTTGTGGCTGAGGAAGAGTAAAGATTTCTTATCTCCTTATTGACATGAGCGAAGGTACACCTATTACCATGACCGGGCAGGGCCTCAACGTGCCCGATTTTCCCATTATCCCCCACATTATCGGCGATGGCTCCGGCCCGGATATCTGGCGCGCTGCGCAGCGCGTGATTGATGGCGCCGTGAAAGCCGCCTATGGCGATTCCCGCGCCCTGGTGTGGAAAGAAGTACTTGCCGGTCAGAAGGCATTTGACACGGTGGGCAGCTGGCTGCCGAACGAGACGATGGAGGCTTTCCGCACGCTGCTGGTGGGAATCAAGGGCCCGCTGACTACCCCTGTGGGCAAGGGGATCCGCTCGCTGAACGTGGCGCTGCGCCAGGGGCTCGACCTCTATTGCTGCGTGCGTCCGGTGCGTTATTTCAAGGGGATTGAAACACCGGTGAAAGCTCCGGAGAAGGTGGATATGGTCATCTTCCGCGAGAATACGGAGGATATCTACGCCGGTATTGAGTTTGAAAGCGGCTCTGCCGAGGCGGAGAAGTTCTTTGACTGGCTTTCCCAGGAGTTCCCGCAGCGCGCGAATAAGGTTCGCTTCCCCCAGACCTCCGGCTTCGGCATCAAGCCGGTGTCCAGGGAGGGCACGGAGCGCCTGGTGCGCTCAGCTATTCAGTATGCCATTGCGGAGAAGCGCCCCTATGTGACCCTGGTGCACAAGGGCAACATCATGAAGTTCACGGAGGGCGGCTTCCGCGATTGGGGCTACGACCTGGCCCGCCGGGAATTCGGTGCTGAGCTGATAGGCGATGGCCCGTGGTGCAGATTGCCCAACGGTATCATCATCAAGGATTGCATCTGTGATGCCTTCCTGCAGGAAATCCTCATCCACCCGCAGGAGCACTCTGTGGTGGCTACGCTGAATCTGAACGGCGACTACTGCTCCGATGCGCTGGCCGCCCAGGTGGGCGGTATCGGCATTGCCCCCGGGGCCAATATCAACTACCGCACCGGTCACGCCGTGTTCGAGGCAACGCATGGCACGGCGCCCAAGCTGGCCGGGCTGGACAAGGTGAACCCCTGTTCCTTCCTGCTTTCGGCAGAGATGATGCTGCGCTACATGGGCTGGTCGGAAGCGGCTGACCGCATCGTGACGGCTATTGAGGGCGCCATCGCGGATAAGACGGTGACTGCTGACCTGGCTGAGATGATTCCTGGCAGCACGGCGGTGAGCACCACAGCCTTTGGTGATGCGCTGCTGGCCCACATCAAGTAAGTTATGCCGGATCCTGCATACGTTCACGCTGCGTTTTCTGCCATAGCGGAGCGCTACGTGACTGCCAATCACATCCTCTCCCTGGGCACGGATATTATGTGGCGTGCCCGGGTTGTGCAGATGGTGGCGGAGTGGAAACCTGCCAGCCTGCTGGATATTGCCACAGGCACGGGTGACCTGGCGCTGGCCATCAAGCGCGCGTTGCCTGAGATTGATGTGCTGGGTACGGATTTCTGCCGCCCCATGCTGGACGTGGCGGTGCGCCGCGGGCTTTCCCGGGTGCTGGAGGCAGATGCGATGAACCTTCCGTTGGAAGATGCGTCGTTCGACGCCGCGACGGTTGCTTTCGGCTTGCGCAACATGGCCGACTATGGCAAGGCGCTGAGAGAGTTCCGCCGTGTGCTGAAGCCGGGCGGTCACCTGCTGGTGCTGGATTTCAGCATGCCGGAGAATATCTTTGCCGCGCCGTACCGCCTCTACCTGCACCATGTGCTCCCCCGTATTGCCGGCCTTGTCACTGGAAACTCGGATGCTTATGCTTACCTGGGGGATAGTATCGAGGCTTTCCCCCGGGGCGAGGCCTTCAGGCAGCTCATGCTCGCTTGCGGATTCAAAAATCCGACCTCGCTGCCGCTTTGCATGGGAATTGCTTCCATTTACACCGCTGAGGTGTAAAAAAATCCGTATCTGACAAATTTTCAGATGGACAAAGGCGGTGCAAAAAGGTACCATATAAGCAGCACCGGCCCCGGTGTGTGTGATTTTCTATAAACCCCTTACAGATAAAATTTTATGTTCAAGTACAAGCAGAAGCCCGATGGCTCTCCCGTTTCCGGTTCTCCCTTTGCTGAGAACGATGTGCCCGCAGATTGGGCAACCCCCGGTGTGCCGGCAGCCTCTCCCATGCCTGCTGAAGAAAGCTATTTTGGCGGAGAGACTCCCGCTGCCTCTCCGTTTGATATGGGGATGGGCGGCACGGCTCCTGCCACTACCCGCAACGTGCTGAACTACGATGTGTCTGTGGTGGGTACCCTGCGTTTCACCGATGACCTGCTGGTAGACGGCTCCGTTGAAGGCGAAATTATGTCTGACGGCGAGCTTACCGTTGGTGCCAACGCCAGCATTCAGGCCGGCGAGAAGAACAAGGTGGCTGTGCGCACGCAGAGCGCCATCATTCACGGCAAGGTGGTGGGCGATATCGTGGTGACAGACCGCGTGGTGCTTGCCTCCACCGCAGAGCTGGTAGGTGATGTCACGGCGGCTAAGATTTCCATCGAGGAAGGTGCTGTATTTGTCGGTATGTGCCGCGTCGGGACTCCTGCCGTGGCGCCGATGCCCGCTGCTCCTGCCCCGGCCAAGAAGTCTTCCGGTCGCGCTTCCAAGAGCGCCGATGCCAATCTGCTTGGTTAAGCAGAAGTAATTCATCATCATGCCGGAGTTCAGGACAGAACCGCTGATTGTTCCTACTGTCTCCGGCTTGTTACCTGAAGGTGAGCGCGACCGCAGAGCCGCGCTCACCTCGTTTCGTCCGGATGAAGCGCGCGTGCAGGTTCCCATGCGCGAGGTGGTGTGTTATGAGTGTGGCGGAATCTGCCAGGTGCCATCTGCTGCGCTATCCGCCAGTTGCATCCACTGCCATGCGCATCTCAACATGGCAGATGTGGAAATCCGCCCCGGCTCCCGGCGCCTGACGGTGCGCACCCTGGGAAATGTGCATGTGCCATCGGGAACGGTATTGTCGAACTTGTCCATCGTTTGCAATAATATGGTGGTGGATGGCCGTGTCTCCGGTTCGTTCCGCTGCTCCGGTTCACTGAGCTTCAATGCCTCTGCCGTGGTGGATGGCTCCATAAGCGCCGGAAGGCTGGTGGTGGACAAGGCGGCAGAAGTGGAGCTGCTGGTAGGTGCCGCAGCGGAAACGGTGGAGCTGTACGGCAGCCTGAAAGGCCGTTTGCAGTGCAAGGGAAAGCTGCATGTGTACCGCGGCGGGGCATACGAGGGCGTGTGCAAGGCGGCGGATGTCGTGGTAGACCCCGGTGGCCGCTTCGATGACCGGAGCCGGTTCTGAACGCTGATTTTAATTCATGGATATCCGCATCACAGGCGCCAGCCAGAACACCCTGCGGCATATCAACCTGAAGCTGCCAGCGGGGAAACTTATTGCGCTCATGGGCCCCAGCGGCTCCGGCAAAAGCACGCTGGCTTACGATACTCTTTTTGCTGAGTCCCGCCGGCGCTTTCTGGATTGCCTTTCTGCCGGGGCGCGTCGCCTCCTGGCCCGGCCGGAGAAACCTCGGGTGGAAAGCATCGAGGGGTTGCCGCCGGCCCTCTGCCTGGAGCAGCACCAGCCCGGCGGCCAGTCGCGCACCGTGCTGGGTTCCCTCACGGAGACGCTGGATTATCTGCGCATTCTGTATGCGGCCATCGGCGTGCCGCACGACCCGGTCACGGGTGCGCGGCTCACGCGCCTGAGCCCGGAGGAAATCTGCACCGCGCTGCTGGCTCTGCCGGAAAACACGCGCCTTACCCTGCTGGCGCCGCTTTCTCCTGCCTTCGGCCAGAACCCGGAGAGCGATATCCTGATGCTCCGCAAGCAGGGCTATCTGCGCGTGCGCGTGGCCGACGAAATCCTGGAGCTGGACGACTTGGAAGCAGCCCCGCCCGCCGGGGGACAGGTGTGTGAGCTGGTGGTGGACCGCATTGTGCTGCGTGAGGGGGTGGATTCCCGCGTGGCGGACTCTGTGCAGGCGGCCTTGCGGCTCTGGCCGGATGAAGTGCGCGCCCTGGTGCAGCCGCGCGGTGGTGAGCCGGAGCTGCTGAGCTTCCATACCCGCTACCGCAACGCTGAGACCGGATTCACACTGCCGGATCTGACGCCGGGGTTCTTCTCCCACTATTCCTCACACGGTGCCTGCCCTGAGTGCAATGGCCTGGGCACTGTGGAAGCCGCCAAAGGTGAGCTGAAAATCTGCCCGGCGTGCCGTGGCATGCGCCTGAATCCCACGGCGCTGGCGGTGACTCTCGATTTTGCCGGTCAGGAGCTGAGCCTGGGCGCTTTCTGCGAACTTCCCGTGCAGGAGAATCGGGCCCTGCTGGAGCAACTGGCGATTCCCCCGGCTTATCGGGAGGCTTTGCAGCCGGCCATCGGCAGCCTGTGGCAGCGGCTGGATTGTCTGCTGGAGCTGGGCCTGGGCTACCTGACTTTGTCCCGGGCGGCCAATACCCTTTCCGGCGGTGAGTTGCAGCGTGCCCGCCTGGCAGGGCAGATTGGCGGGGGCCTTTCCGGAGTGCTCTATATTCTGGATGAGCCGACCATCGGCCTGCACCCTGCCGAGACAGACCGCCTGATTGCCGCCTTGCACCGTTTGCGCGATAAGGGGAACACCATCCTGGTGGTGGAGCATGACCCGCAGCTGCTGCGCGCCTGCGACTGGCTGGTGGAGATGGGCCCCGGCAGCGGCCCTGCCGGCGGCGAGGTGCTGGCTGCGGGTACGTACGATGATTTTCTGAAGAATCCGGATTCGCCCACCGGTGCTTGGCTGAGCGGGCGGCGGGTGCTTCCGGCGGTTGAATCCCGCCACCTGGCTGCTTGCAAGTGGCTGACCCTGCGGCACGCGCGTGCCCGCAACCTGCAGGATGTGGAGTTCCGCTTCCCTCTGGGGGCGTTCACCTGCCTTTCCGGCCCGGGCGGCTCAGGCAAGAGCACGCTGGTGCACGAGTGCCTGCTGCCTGCGTTCAAAGCCGGCCAGGTAGAAGGCGCCGAGCTTGTTTCCCGCACCGTGCTGGTAGACCAGAGCCCACTGGGCAGTTCCCCACGCTCGACGCCTGCCACAGCTACCGGGCTGCTGGATGCTCTGCGTCCTCTGTATGCCGCGCTGCCGCTTTCCCGCCAGCGCGGCTATACTGCTGCCCGCTTCTCGCTGAATACCCGCGGTGGCCGCTGCGAGCGCTGTGGTGGCACCGGCCGCCTGCAGGTGGATATGAATTTCCTGGCCGATTTGTATACTGAGTGCGATGCCTGCCACGGCGCACGCTATAACCGCGAAACGCTGGAGGTGACCTGGCGCGGCAAGTCCATTGCCCAGGCGCTGGCGCAGACAGTGGATGAGGCTGTGGAGTTCTTTGCGCCCGTGCCCCAGGCTGCCGCCATCCTGAAAGCCCTGCAGGAGCTGGGGCTGGGCTATCTGCCGCTGGACCGCCCGGTGACCACGCTTTCCGGGGGCGAATCCCAGCGCGTGAAACTGGCCACCTATCTGGCCAAGGCTGCACCGAAGCGGGGCAGTCGCCCGGGCGAGCACCTGCTGCTGGTGCTGGATGAACCCAGCACCGGGCTTCATTTTGCTGAGCTGGAGATGCTGCTGCGAGCCATATACCGCCTGCGTGCAGCGGGACACACCATCCTCTGCATTGAGCACAACCAGGGTATCCTCTCCCGCGCGGATTACCTGGTCGAGCTTGGCCCCGGCAGCGGCGCCGAGGGTGGCCGAATCACCTACGCCGGTGAGCCGGTTTAGGCTCTGTGTGCTTTGCCGCAGCTGCCGGTGATGCGGAGCCTGATGACGCCCGTGGCCTGCACCGCGCGGGCGATGTACTGCTCTCCCCGGTGGGCTTCCTGCGGGGTGAGCTTCTGAATCAGCAGCCTCAGGGCCTGAATCTTTTCCTCTTCATCTGTTACTACCTGCGCTTCACCGTGCACCAGCAAGCTTGCATAAGCTGTGGAAAACTTTTCCGGCAGGATGCGGTTCGCGCCGGTGATGACGAAGGTCACCCTGGAGGAATGGGCCAGGCAGTCGAGCTTGTGACCCAGCGGGGCACAGTGCATGTAGAGACACTCTCCGCCGTCCCAGACGTAGTTGAGGGGGATGCCGTAGCCCCCGCCTCCGATTTCCTGCATGCAGAGGATGCCGTATTCGCTGCTTTGCAGCAGCTCGTGGGCTTCTTCCCGGGGCAGAGCCCGGTCCTGCCGGCGCAATACTGAAGTGTCGTATTTCATATCATGAATCATTTTCCGCCGTAGTGGCGCAGATACAGCATGAGTTTCGTATGCCGGAACCCTCTTTCTTTCAGGTATTCCAGCGGAGTCTGCCCCTGTGCATTCAGGGAGTTGGGATTGGCGCCGTTTTTGAGTAATTCGAGGCCGATGCGGTAGTTGTTGTCGTATACCGCCTGCCAGATGGGTGCAAGCCCGGCTTTGGTTTCAAGGAAGGGATTCGCTCCATATGTTATCAGGCGTGAGACGATGACCTCGCTACCCTGGCCGGTGGCAATCTGAAGCGGGGTGAACCCGTGGTGCAGGGCGTTCGGGTCTGCCCCTTTGTTCAGCAGGCTGGTGGCGGCTTGTTCGATTTCTTCCCGCTTATCTGGGCTGCTGGCCTTGTATTGCTGCAGAAGGATGCCCAGCGGGGTTTCGTTGATGTGTTCCCGCTTATTCGGGTCGGCTCCTCGCTCCATGGCGCTGCGGAGGGCTTCCAGGTTGCCCGTTGCTGCGGCTGCGACCAATTCTTGCTGCGGTGATGGCAGGCTCCGGCAGCTGCCAGGCAGCAGAAGCAGAGCAAGAAACAGGAGAACTGGGCGGTGGAGTATCACTTCCCTATGCTAGCAGAGGATTCGCGGACTGGCAAGCTTGCTTTTCCGCAATTCAGGGTTGAATTTGCGGGAATGAGTCGCTATAATGCTGCCGCATTATGAATTTTGATGTCATTGAACGCAAGATGCAGGGCGTGGGGCTTTCCCGCGCGGCGATAGAGGCATTCCGCCACAGCGTCGGGGTGCTTACCTCCGACCAGTCCATGATGATTCCGGAAACGGAGATTGAGCCCGCTCGTGATGTGGCTGATTGGACTGAGCTGGTGAGTTCTACCCCGGAGGCAGATGCTGCTTTGCTGGCTCAGGCGGTGCTGGTGAAGCTGAACGGCGGCCTGGGCACCGGCATGGGCCTGCAGAAGGCCAAGAGCCTGCTGGAAATCAAGCCCGGCGTGACCTTCCTGGATACCATAGTGCGCCAGGTGCAGAGCTTGCGCGAAAAAGCACAGTACCCGGTGAGCATGCTGCTCATGAATTCGTTTTCCACCAGTGAGGATACCATGGCCCACCTGGCTCAGTATGCGGATTTTGCGGATGCGGCGCAGGTGGAGATGCTGCAGAACCGCGTGCCCAAGCTGGCAACGGATACGCTGGAACCGGTGAGTTTCCCGGCTAACCCGGACCTGGAGTGGTGCCCGCCCGGTCATGGCGATATCTATCCCGCGCTGGTGGGCAGTGGCTGGCTTGATAAGCTGCTCGCCGCCGGCGTGCGGTATGCTTTCGTTTCCAATTCGGATAATCTGGGGGCCCAGCTGGATACCCGCTTCCTGCGCTGGTTTGCAGAGGGCGGAGCCCCCTTTGTGATGGAGGTGACCCGCCGCACCGAGGCTGATAAGAAGGGCGGCCACCTGGCTACCCGCAAGGCCGATGGTCAGCCCATCCTGCGAGAGGTGGCTCAGTGCCCGGATGCGGATGTGCCGGAGTTCCAGAATATTGAAAAACACCGCTATTTCAACACGAATAACCTCTGGATTCGTCTGGATGCGCTCAAGGAGGTGCTGGAGGCCAATGGTGGGGTGCTGCCCCTGCCGGTCATCTGCAACAAGAAGACTGTGGACCCGCGCGATGCTGCTACCCAGCCCGTCTACCAGCTGGAAACGGCCATGGGCGCGGCCCTGCAATGCTTCCCCGGCGCCCGCGCTGTGTGCGTGCCGCGCTCCCGCTTCTTCCCGGTCAAGACCTGCTCAGATTTGCTCCTGTTGCGCTCGGATGCCGTGGAGATTGACGCCGCCGGTGCCATGAAACTGGCCCCTGAGTGCAACGGCGTGGCCCCTGTGGTGCTGCTGGATGGCAAGCTCTATAAGCTGGTGGATTCTCTCGATGCCCTCGGTGTGCCCTCCCTTAAGAACGTGAGCAAGCTCGTAGTGACCAAGCCCCACTCCTTCGCCCCCGGCGAGCCTCTCTCCGGCGAGGTCTGCATCTGATTTGCAGCTCACTTCATCTTATCCTTCCCCCGGATGCTTCCTGCTGGTGCACCCGGGGCTTTTTTGTTGTTTTATCTTGCGAAAATGTGAGAAAACGACACTTTTATCTTGATGAAATGTGAGAAATTGCCACTTTTGTCTTGATAAAATGTGAAAAATGACTTATTCTTCATCGCGGATGAAGGGGGGAATAGTATGGAACGCAATGTGTTGGAAGAATTAAAGCGATGGAAACAGAGTGAACGGCGTAAACCGCTGGTTATACAAGGTGCCCGCCAGGTAGGAAAAACCTGGATTATGCGCGAGTTCGGGCGGCGTGAATACCGGCACACAGCGTACCTGAGTTTTGCCGATACTCCCCACGCTGCGTCAATATTTGAGGATGGGTACAATGTGGAGAACTTGATTCAGTCCATTTCCCTGCTGACCGGCGTGCCAGTGGAGCCGGGAAACACACTGGTGGTACTGGATGAGATTCAGGAATGCGAGCGTGCACTCAATGCATTGAAGTTTTTCCGGGAAAATGCACCGCAGTACCACATCATGGCTGCCGGTAGTCTGCTTGGGGTGGCAGTTCGGCAACGTCGGATGTCTTTTCCCGTGGGACAGGTGGATTTCCTGCATTTGCGGCCGCTGAGTTTCCGGGAATTTCTAGCAGCGCTTGGCGAGACAGCTATGGTTTCCGCTTTGGAAAAGGCAGACGGAAAACTATTGAAAATTATTCACGAGAAGCTGGTTAGCCGACTCAAGGAATACCTGTATGTCGGGGGAATGCCGGAAGTTGTGTCGATTTATGCCGGCAGCAGGGATTTTGCGGAAGTGCGGAGGGTACAGCTGCAGATTATCCAGGGTTACGAAAATGATTTTTCGAAGTACACTGCCCCGAGGGATGTGCCCCGGATTCATGCCGTGTGGAATTCTGTGCCCTTGCAATTGGCTCGCGAGAATCGGAAGTTTGTGTACAAATACCTGGGCGCGGGCGCGAGGGCTCGCGAGTATGAGATGGCGGTGGAATGGTTGATTCTGTGCGGATTATTGCACCGGGTCAGGCGCGTGGCAAAGCCGGGTGTTCCGCTAGCGGCGTATGAGTCACCCAATGCGTTCAAACTCTATGGACTGGATTGCGGATTGCTGGGGGCTTTGGCTCGGCTGGACTGCCGGAGCCTGGTGGAGGGCAATGCCATTTTTGAGGAGTTCAAAGGGGCGCTCACTGAGCAATTTGTGCTGCAGGAACTGCTGTGCTCTTCTGATTGGGAACTTGCTTATTGGGAGCCTGAAAGCGGAACTGCCGAGGTTGATTTTGTGGTGCAGATGGAGCGCGAGGTCATCCCCCTGGAGGTAAAAGCAGGGGTGAATCTGAGGGCTCGCAGTCTTGCTTCGTACAGAGAGCGCTATGCTCCATCCTTTGCCATGCGTACCTCACTGGCTCCACTGGAGTGGAACGCCGGCCTCTGGAACATTCCTCTTTACCTGATTAGTGGTGCCAGGCAGGTCACGCAGTCCACAACCATCTGAAATAGCCATAGTAGAGTCAGACTGACCCGATGATGCGGGGCCCCGGCCTCGATTCAGGTGGAGCAGTGCAGCATGCAGATGAGAATCGCGGTGACTCCCCCCACTGCGTACTCTTGCATGCTGCCGGAGAATTAATCTGCCAGGTCTTCGGCCGGGGCGGCGCTGGCGTACCACGCCTCCGGGATGCGCTGGGGGCGGCCCTGCGGCATCTGGACCAGGGCGAGGCATTGGCGAACTTTCACGCAGACCTGCTGCGCGTCGTCGCGGCGGATTTCAAACACGCACCAGAAGCGGGATTTCTCCACCTTTTCAATCCAGGCGTGAATCTGAATCTTATCGCCCATGAAGGCGGGGCGCTTGTAGTGGACCTCGTGGCTTACCAGCACCAGGTGGCGGTTTTCCTTGATGAGGCCGATGAAGTCGATACCCAGCTCGGGAGCCATCTTGGTGCGGCATTCCTCCACCCAGCGCAGGTATGCCAGGTTGTGCACCACGCCGCCGCAGTCGGTGTCGTAGTACATCACATCGTAGTTCAGGATAAATTGAGGGTTCTTCATAATAACATTCTGAGAAAAAGGGCAGGGGGTGCAAGCGCACCTCCTGCCCGGGGTAAATGGTGATTGAGGTGCTTTACTTGGACTTGAGGAAATCCTCCACGGCGGAGGTGATTTCCTTCATGTCGTCCATCTGGAGCTCGCCCATGTGGGCAATGCGGAAGGTCTTGTCCTTCAGGCCGCCGTAGCCGTTGCCCAGCTGCAGGTTGCGGGGGGCCAGGAAGGCGTTCAGCTCGGGGATGGAAATCATCTCATCGCTGCCCTTGGGGCGGGAGTCGATGACCGTGAGGGTCTTGGAGAGGTACTTGCGGTTCGGGTAGACGGCGAAGTGCTCATCGGCCCAGGCGCGGGTGTAGGCGGCGAGTTCCTCGTGGCGGGCAAAGCGGTTCTCGATGCCTTCTTCGTTCACGATGTGCTGGAGCTGCTTGTCCAGGGCATACATGAGGGAGAGGCAGGGAGTGGAGGTGTACTGGTAGTTCTTCTTGTCGATGAAGTCCCAGATGGTGCGCAGGTCGAAGTACAGGCCGCGGTTTTCCACCTCGGCGGTGCGGTCGTACGCCTTCTTGCTCATGGCGCAGATAGCCAGGCCGGGGGGCAGGGCCAGCGCCTTCTGGGTGGAGGTGATGAGCACGTCGATACCCAGCTTGTCGGTCTCAATCTTGGAGCCGGCGGCGGAGGAAACGGCATCCACGCACCACACCACGTCCGGGTACTTCTTCATGACCTCGGCGATTTCTTCCACCGGGTTCTGGATGCCGGAGGAGGTTTCGTTGTGGGTGACGGTGAGCAGGTCGTATTTGCCGGTGGAGAGGGCGGCATCCACCATTTCGGCGGTGGTGGGTTCGCCCATCACGCTGTCGAACTTATCAGCCGGGATGCCGTTGGTCTTGGCCATCTTGTACCACTTGTCGCCGAAGGCGCCGATGGAGAACACGGCAGCGCGCTTGGCGGTGCAGGAGCGGATGGCGCCTTCCATGAGGCCGGAGCCGGAGGAGGTGGAAAGCAGGATGCGGTTTTCGGTGAAGAGCACCTTCTGCATGTTGTCAGAGATGCGCTTCTGGATTTCGGAGGCTTTCTTGGAGCGGTGCGCGATCATCGGCAGGCTCATCTCTTTGAGAATTTCCTCAGAAACAACGGTGGGACCGGGAATGAACAGTTTGATTGCCATAACAGGTGGGGATGAGATTGATTAACCTCTTGCATTCTACCACGCACCCTATCAGAATGGCGAGCATAAAATGAGTGCGTGACAAAGAAGATTGTTGCATGTCCGGCTTTCCTGGTCTATACTGCCAGTATATGAAACTTTTAAGCCGTTTCGCTGTTCTGATGCTGGCTGTGCTGTCCGTCGGGGTGTCCGAGGCAGCGCCCAAGGCCGGTGTTGTGAACCGCATTGCCGCTACTGTGAATGGCCGCCCCATCACCTCCAGTGAGGTGCGTGCCCGTCTGGCTCCCTATTTCCGCGAGCTGATGATGCTTTACCCCCGCCAGGGCCCTCGTTTCAATTCTGAGCTGGTGGCGGCCAAGAAGGCCGTGCTCAATGATTTGATAGAACGCGAGCTGGTGCTGAGCGATTTCGAAACCAAAGGCTTTTCCATCAAGGAAGACCAGGTGGAGGATGAAATCAACCGCCGTATCCTCATGCAGTACAACGGCGACCGCAGCCAGTTCCTCGATAACCTGCGCAAGAGCGGCATGAACTACACCGAGTACCGCGATTCTGTGCGCAAGGAAATCACCGTTTCCGCCATGCGCGGCATGCGCTATGAGCGCGGTATTCCTCCCACCCCGGACGAAATCAAGGAGGAATACAGGGAGACCAGCTCCGAATACCGCGATATCATGAAGGATAAGATTTCCTACAGCAAGATTTTCATCCCTGCCATGGACCCGGATGACCCCATGTCCACCCCGGAGGAGCGCTACAAGCTGGCTACCCGCCTGCGCGAAGATATTGAAAAGGGGAAAATCTCCTTTGCTGATGCCGCTAAGCAATACTCCCGTGATGCTCAGGCAGAGAACGGTGGCAAGTGGCCGGCTCTGCGCCGCGATGAGCTGGCGGTCGAGTTTGCCAACGTGGTGTTTGCGGCTCAGCCCGGTCAGCTCATCGGGCCTCTGCTTGACCCCGCCGGCTTTACCATCGTGAAGGTGCAGAGTAAGAAGCTGGCTGCCGCTCCCTCCCTGGATAACCCGGAGATTAAGCAGAAGGTGGACGACGCCGTGCGCCGCAAGAAGAGCGAGCGCCGCTACCGCCAGTGGGTTGACCGCCTGCGCGATAAGGCCGTTATCCGCACGTTTATCTGAAGCGTCTGTCCGCAATATTTTGCAAACGAAACGCCACTGCTCACTGAGCAGTGGCGTTTTCCATTACGCTTTCACCAGGAATCAGGCATCCTGAGGGTGAGCTTCAATCCACTTGAACAAGCGCTGAAGCCGGCGCTTGACAATCATTCGTGACAGCAGAGGAATCACTTTTTCCAGATGGAGGTAAACCCAGGGCTTGTAGTCATTGTAATACTTCAGGTCTACATACAGCAAACGCTGCTTTCCGTTCTTGATCTGTACCAGAAAGTTGTTCGGGTTCATATCGTAGAAGGGAATCCCGTGCTCAATTACCAGCTTGCCGAAGATTGCAAGCTGTGCCAGTGTTCTCTTGTTGACGATTTTGGCCGCGATACAATCGGTCAGCATGCGGGAGGGAGTGCCGTCATCGTCCTTGATGATTTCGCAGACCAGCCCCGGCCCCAGGTTTGTTTCCACGAACTCTTCTTCGTAAACCGGCAGAAAGTCCTTCAGGATGGGTTTGACTGCCTTGTAGGCGTCCAGATCCCGCTTCAGTTGCGGAATGTGGCGGTACCACATGGCAACCTTCACGCATTTGTCCGGGTCTTCCGGGTGCACCAGGCAGAGCCGCCGGGCTCCTTTGTTGATGATGCGGTCGAGCTTCAGCATGACTCAGGAAAGTTTCCAGTAATCTTCAATCCACGGGGCTGGAAGTGTCTTGTGGTGAGCCTTGCCGTCATCAAAGCCCACTACAGCCTGGTCCGGATCAGGGTTGCCGTGGAAGACCAGAATCTTCGTCTTGGGCGGCTTGGGTGCCACAAACAGGTTCAGCGGGAAGATGGGGCGGCAGCAGCGCTTGTAGCTCTGGGCCCAGTCGTACGGCCACCAGTTTACTCCCTTTTGCTTCATGGCGTAGGTCAGGAAAGCCTGCTCTGTCGGGAATTGGGTCTTGTCGTGAGCGCGGTCAAACTCGCGGATGAACGTGTCGTAGATGTAACCGGATTTGCCTGCCTCAAAGCGGTAAATGGACGAGTTGCCTATCTCCGGACGTTTGCGGAACAGGGTCTTATGCCACTCAATCCAGTTGTGGATGATGCAGTTCTCTCCCGGTTTGTAGTCGAAGAAGCAGTCGATATCATCCATGATGACAACATCCACGTCCAGAAAGAGGGTGGGGCCTTTCAGGTTCGCAAAGCCATCCTGCGTGATGGCAAGCTTTGAGAAAATGCCGGGCCATGCTTTCTCATTCTTGTAACCGGGATTGGGGGGGAAGGGTTGGGCATCAATGCCCTCGTCGAGGCCTGTCGGGTCATCTGTGACGCAGACGAAGCGGAAAGGCCGATGAAGGTGTTTCTTGACGGAACGGTAGAGAGTGTTTGTGTAAGCTGCGGGGTAGCGGGTACCCCATTTCAGACAGATGACGTTGCAGGTTGCATCTTCGCTCATAGTAGTACTAGATTAGTCTCATCGGCGCCACATGTCAAGATATTTCTGGCCTTCCTCCGCTTCTCTGCACTCGAGCCCCAGTGATTTTGTAAAAAATAGAAACATCAATAACATTGAAGAAGCACCCCTGCGCCAAATGGGAAATGGCAGCTCCCTGTACGTGCTCAGACTTTGGGGGGCGTATGGCTGCGGTGAATGAAGATGGCGACGGCCGCGCTGCTGACGGCCAGAATGGCGCATTGAATCTGGGGAGAAAGCCCCATTGCGTTCATGGCGCCTTGAATGCCGACGGCCAGCATGCCGAGAAAGCAGTCTACCAGATTTCCGGCAGCGATGACATCGCCGCGCTTATCATCATCGGCGCGGTCCTGCAGCAAGGCGTTCAGCGGTACGAGGTACCCCGCGGCGGTGAAGCCGGTGAAGGTGAGTGCCGCGAAGAACAGGGGGGTGCCATAGGGCAGGAAGGCCAGGGCAATGCACCCCAGGGTCATGCCGACACCGCCGGCGGAGGCTATCCAGGTGCGGATTTTCTTTGCGCAGATGAGAGAGGCGCATAAGCCGCCTGTAATGGAGCCGCCGCTGAGCCAGGCAAAGAGCAGGGCAGAGTCTTTCTGCTGCCCCAGCACCTGGAGGAAATCGGTCTTGCTGGCTACGGGGTGGGCTTCTGCGGCCATCTGGAGCACGATGAGCATCATCACGCTGGCGAGGAACCAGAAGTAGCCTATGCCGATTTCGCTGTTGCGCAGCACTTTGTTGTTCCAGAGCATGCGAAGCTGGGTAAAGTGGCACCAGAGCAGGTTCCAGGTGAAGGGCCGCTTGCTCTGTGCAGGGTAGCGCGGCATGAACAGGCTGAGGATGAAGACCTCCACGGCGCCCACCGTGCAGCAGGCGCAGGGCAGGGCTGCCGCCTGCCAGCCGGAATCCGGCCCCCACAGCTTCAGCAGGGTGTAGATGAGGTAGAGCGCACCGATCTGCCCCACCAGCAGCGCGAGCATGGTGGAAATTTCCATGACTCCGCTGGCGAATCCTATGTTCTCGGACCCGACTATATCCTTGGTAAGTCCTTTCTTGGCAGGGCTGAAAAACATGGCCTGCACGCAGAAAATGCCGAAGCAGCCTACCGCCAGGGGCAGATTTTCCAGCCAGAGCCCCGCGCTCATGCCCACCAGCACCACTACCTGCAGCAGCACCATGGCCTGCAGCAGGCGGGTTTTGCACCAGCGGTCTGCAATCCAGCCACCGAGCGGGGAGAAAAGTACAAAGGGCAGCACGATGAGTATGGAAAGGGAGTATTGCAGTTCCCTGGCCATCCAGATACCCAGGCCGATGAGCAGGAACTGCACCCCTTTCTCATTCAGGGCGTTCATAGACTGAATCACCGTGAGGCTCCAGAATGAGCCCCACGGTGTGGCTGAAGTTGATTTTTCAGGTTGCTGCATGCGGGGGATTATACACCTGCACGCTGCTTCTGTAAAAGCCAAAAATCAGTTATAGTGGCATTTGCTGCGCAGGGGGCTGCGGCATGGTCCACTGATTGTCGGCCATGAATAAGATGGCGTTCTTGTGGTTCTGCGCAGCGGCTTTGCTCACCCACATGCGGGCCAGCTCTGTGTCCTGCGGTACACCGAGGCCGTGGTAATAGCAGCGACCCAGGTTATACTGGGCATTGGCATTTCCCAGCAGGGCAGCGCGGTGGAAGCAGGTGGCAGCCTTGGCGTCGTCCTTGATGGTACCTTCGCCGTTGCGGTAGCAGAGCCCCAGGTTGTTCATGGCGGAGCTGTTGCCGGCATTGGCGGCGCGGTTGTACCAGTAGAACGCCTTGAACAGGTCTTTTTCCACCCCTGTGCCGGAGACATAGCAGGTGCCCAGGTTGTCCTGGGCGTTGGTGTTGCCTGCCTCTGCGGCCATGGTGTACCAGCGCACGGCTTCGTGCAGGTCCTGCGGCACGCCCTTGCCGAAATCGTAGCACTTGGCCAGCTGGAGCTGGGCCTCGTGGTGGCCTGCCATGGCGGCGGTGCGGTAGATTTCCACCGCTTCCGCCTCACGGCCGGAGTTGAACAAGTGCGCAGCCTGGGCTACTTGTTCATCAGTGGTGGTGCAGGCGGTCAGCAGAGCGGCGAGTGGAAGAAAAAGACGAGTTTTCATGGCCTTATTCGCGGGTGAGCAGGTAGCGTTCGGCATCCATGGCAGCGCGGCATCCCATGCCGGCGGCGGAGATGGCCTGGCGGTAGGTCGGGTCGGCCACATCGCCTGCAGCGAAGAGTCCGGGGGTTTTGGTGGCGGTGCCGGCACCGCTGGTCACCACGAAGCCGGCGGCATCGCGCTCCACCAGGTCGCCGGCGAAGTTGCTCACCGGGGTGTGGCCGATGGCCATGAACACGCACTTGACCTCCAGCTCACTTTCGGAGCCGTCCTGGGTGTTTCTGAGGGTCAGGCCGGAGAGCTCGCCCTTGTCATCAGTGTGATAGGCGGCGATGGTGCTGTTCCAGACGGGTTCCACCTTGGGGTTCTCCAGGGTGCGCTGCTGCATGGCCTTGCTGGCGCGCAGCTGGTCGCGGCGGTGAATGAGGTAGACCTTGCTGGCAAAGCGGGTCAGGAAGTTGGCTTCCTCGCAGGCGCTGTCGCCCCCGCCCACTACGCACACGGGAACATCTCGGTAGAAGGCGCCATCGCAGGTGGCACAGGCGGTGAGCCCGTGGCCGATGAGCTCGCTCTCGCCCTCCAGCCCCAGGTAGCGGGCCTTGGCGCCGGTGGCGATAATCACGGCTTCTGCCTTGTAAGCGCCGCCGGAGGTGGTCACGGTGAAGAGACCGGAGCAGGCCTCCTGGGTGACGGAAAGCACTTCTTCATATGCGAAGCGGGCGCCGTGTTTCTCGGCCTGCTGGCTCATGTTGAACATGAGCTCAGGGCCCATGATGCCCTCCGGAAAGCCCGGGAAGTTCTCTACCTCGGTGGTGGTGGTGAGCTGCCCGCCAATCTGCCCGCCGGTGAAGACAAGCGGGTGCAAATCTGCGCGCGCGGCGTAGATGGCTGCAGTGTATCCGGCGGGGCCGGTGCCTATAATAATCAGTTTTTCGTCCATTTGTTCGGATTGTATCATGTTTTGTAGACGGTGCAAGATGATAATGTGTCAAAAGTATGACACAGCTTGTGCATGGCAGCATTCAGGCTTGCTTCCCGGGGCTGATTATGTGATACTCTGCGACCTGCATGAAACTGTTGCGACGTAATCTGAGCCTGATGCTGGCGGTGAGATACCTCAATCCGCTGCGTTCCATGTTTTCCATCATTACCTCCATCTGCCTGTGCGGCGTGGCCCTGGGGGTGATGGTTCTCATCGTGGTCCTTTCGGTGATGGAAGGCCTGCAGCGCGAGATGGAGAGCCGCGTGCTGGCCTTTGCTCCTCATTATGTAGTGGCGCAGACGGATGGCTTGCAGCGCATCAGCCTGACGGATGACCTGGTGGATTGGAGCGAGCTGATGGATAAGATACGCGCCCTGCCGGAGGTGGTGAGTGTGTACCCCCAGCTGGAGGGTGATGCTTTTGCTCAGAGCACTACCGGGCGCATGACGGTGCAGTTCACCGCCATTGAGCCGCACAACGAGCAGCAGATAGCCCCGCTGCAGCAGATGCTGCGTGCCGGTACTTTTGATTTCGGTGAGGGCCTGGACCAGGAATGCGTGATTTCTGCGGTCACGGCCAATGCGCTTCACCTGCGCGTGGGGGATAGTCTGCACCTTACCCCCGTGGGGAGTCTGGATGAAGTGGCGGATATTTATGCCATGATTCAGAACCCGCTGCAGACGCATGAGAACAAGGAGTTCATGGAGGCAGTCTCCGCCCTGTTCGATGGCGCCGCCACCGGTGAAAACGGCACCGTGGTGGATGATGCCCGCCTGGAGACTGTGGTGAACCACATCTTGCAATTCCCCGGCAACAAACTGCGCCAGAGCGAGAAGGATGCCTGCGCGACTTTCTACAACCTGGCCCAGAGCCACCGCAACGGTACCCCCTTCACGAACGAACAGGTTCAGGAGTGGCAGAGCTGTGCCGCCACGCTGGCCGGGCTCGACCGCGATAAGGAGGACGGCATAGCCGTGAAGAGCATCAACGAGATGGTGATGCCTATGGATCTGCGCGTGGTCGGTGTCTACCAGACGCCGGAGAATATGCCGGGTCCGAATGTTTATGTGCCGCTGCAGATTGCGCAGGATGTGCTGGGGCTTTCTGCCGGGGGCACCAGCCAGGTGCAGGGTATCTGCGTGCGCGTGCGCGATGCGAATAATCCCGGCACCACGGAGGCGGATATCGAGAAGATGCTGCCGCAGCTCCAGGCGCCGGAGAGCCTTTACCCCACCGGGCTGGATTGGTTCATTGCCCCCTGGACCCGCAGTTTCGAGCAGTGGTACAAGCTGATTGCCAACGAGCGCGTGATGATGAGCTTTGTGCTCTCCATCATTTCCCTTATCGCCAGTTTCTGCATCATGGCGGTGATGTTCACCATGTCCATGCAGCGCAAGCGTGAGATTGCTGTGCTTCAGGCGCTGGGCGCCACCCCCGGCAAGATTATGGGCATCTTTGCCTGGCAGGGCGTCATCATCGGCACTTTGGGTGCCATCCTTGGTGTGGTTCTGGCTCTGCTGGTGCTTTACTACCGCCTGGAGATTCAGGCTGCGCTGGCAGAAATCGGCATGGACCCGTTCCCCATGCAGGCGCACGGCATTACCCTGCCGGCGGTGTATGACCCCGCCACCTTTGCCGCTCAGGCGCTGCAGGCGTTCATCATGGTGACGATTGCTGCCATCATTCCTGCGTTCATCGTATCCCGCCAGGACCCGGCCAAGGCCCTCCGCTCCAACTGATTTCTTCCCTTATCCTGATATGGACATCTACTGGATAGCCGACAAGAAAAAATGCGGCCCCGCGACGGTGCCGGATGTGATTTCACTGGTGCAGATGGGCGAACTCACCCCCGATACGAAGGGGTGGCACGCCGGGTGTGAGCAGTGGATGCCCCTGCGCGAGCTGCCTGCCCTGGTGGATTTCCTGCAGGAAAAACCGGCTGCGGAGCCGGAGCAGGAGCCTGGACCGGAGGTGCCACCTGTGCCGGCTGCTGAGCCCGTGGCGGAAAACCGCCCCGCCGGGGTGCCGGAGAATGCGGTGCGGGTGTACCTGCCATCGCCTGCGGCACGCATGCTGGCCCGTTTTGTGGATATGGCGCTGTATATGGCGCTGGTGTTCGGAGTGATTTATGTGCGGCAGATTCCGTTTGCTCCTTCGCTGCTGCCCTCCAGCCCGCTGGTGTGGGCTGGCTTTGTGCTGCTGGAGGCCGGGCTGCTGAGCTACCTGGGCACCACGCCGGGCAAGGCGCTTCTGGGCATTCAGGTGCGCTGCGTGGGGGAAGGTGAGATGAGCTTCGGGCGCTCGCTTTCCCGCTCCTGTCTGGTGTTCATCGGCGGTGTGGGGATGATGGTATCTCTGCTTCCTCTGTTCATGATGGGGTATTCGTGGTGGACCCTGCGCTCCCGCGGTATCACCATGTGGGATGCCCGCTGCAGCACCCTGCCGCTCATGCTCAAAACGCTCTCACCCGTGCGTATGTTCCTGGCCGTGGTGGTGATTTTTGCCTGCTTCAACATCACCTGCGTGTGCATGCAGCCCTGGCTGGAGCCCATGGTCTCCGCCATTGAGCAGGATTCGCCCGAGGCCGGCCAGTGGATGCGCAGTATGATGCCCCAGGAACCGGCACCTCCCGCAAAATAATTCTTTTTGCCAAGAAAGCAAAGCATTGCTTTGTTGACAAAAGCTCAGGTTGCTGTATAATGAACGTATGGCAACAACAAGAATTTACGGGGCCGAGTCGCGCCCCTCTCAGCCGTCATTTTATATCGCCAACCGAGTGGATGAAGTCGCACTCGCCGCCATACTCAAGACTCTTGGAGGGGCGGAAGGCGTGGCCCTCATGATTGAGGATGTGCTGTATCCCTCACCGGCTGTCATGAAGGTGGTGAAAAAGAGTGGTTGCAAAGTATTGACTTTCAATTTCCGCAAGAGCGACAGCCGCACCCTGCGCGAAAAGCTTATGGAGCTTATGCAGGAGGGTAAGGATGTGCTTTACATTCCGGGGCGGCCGAACAGCATCATCGGCACCAACTCGGATGTGCCCATGCCCTTCATGATGCAGCTGGGTGCCCTGCATATTGCTCCCGTACCTGTTTTCGTGGGCATGTATCGCAACCATATCCGGCGCGCCTTTACCTCCGGCAACGACTACGATTTTCTCACCATCGACATCCTGCCCAAGCTGCAGCCCGGCCCGCAGACCGGTGAGCGCCTGCTGGAGGTGTGGCTGGAGGTCGGATGCAAGCGTTACAGCGAGAATCCGGTGTTCAATAAATCGCTGCCCCGTCTCATCGTGGAGGGTATGCGCAAGAATGCCTCTGTGGAATTGGTGGATGGGCTGGATGGCACGAGCCTGCCGTATGGCAAGATGCTGGGCGTGGCCATGGCTCTTTCCCGCTGGATGAAGAAGAATGTGAAGGAACCGCGCCTGGGCATCATCCTGCCCCCGGGCAAGGGCGGCGTCATTGCCAACATCGCCTGCTTCCTGGCCGGCATTGTTCCGGTGAATATCAATTACACCTCTTCCGATGGCGCGTTCGAGAGCATTGTGCGGCAGAGCGGCATCAAGCATTTCGTGACGGCCCGCGCCTTCATGAGCAAGCTGCCCCAGTTCCCCTGGCCCAAGGGTGAGGCCATTATCCACCTGGATAAGACTCTCAAGAGCCTGGGGATGCCCGCCATTGCCGGTTGGGTGACCTTTGCCAAGGTGGCTCCCATGCCGCTGATTGCCAAGACTTTCGGCCTGGATGACCGCAGCGGTGATGATGAGGTGGCGCTGCTGTTCACCTCCGGTTCCTCCGGCGAGCCGAAGGGTGTGCCCATCACTCACCGCATGCTCATTTCCAATATCGCTCAGCTTCTCAGCAAGGCCTGGGTGCCGGAGGGCAGCCCGATTCTCTGCAGCCTGCCCATTTTCCACAGCTTCGGCCTGGCTATCACCACGGTGATGCCCCTGCTGTATGGCTTCGGCATGGTGACCTTCCCCTCGCCTCTGGAGGCCAAGAGTCTCAATGACCTGATTGAGAAGCACAAGTGCGTCATCGTGGTCTCCACCCCGACCTTTGCCCGCAGCATGCTGCGCCGCGCCAAGGCAAATACCTACGACAGCGTGAAATACTTCGTGGTGGGGGCTGAAAAACTGCAGAAGACCCTGGCGGATGAGTTCGAAGCCAAGTGCGGCAAGAAGCTGCTGGAGGGCTATGGCCTCACGGAGACCACCCCGGTCTGCGGCGTGAACCTGGATGAAATCGGCCCCACGGCAGAGCAGCCTTACTATGTGCCCGGCGTCAAGATGGGCTCCATCGGTCAGCTTATGCCCGGCCTCGCGGTGCGTGTGACTGACCCGGATGAAGACAACGTGCGCCTGCCGATTTCGGAGCAGGGTATGATTTGGTTCAAGGGGCCGAATGTGTTCAGCGGCTATATCGGCCGCGAGGACCTCAATGCAGAAATCTTCCGCGATGGCTGGTTCAAGACCGGTGACCTGGGCTCTGTGGACCTGAACGGATTCCTCACGCTGGGTGGCCGCCGCTCCCGCTTCTCCAAGATTGGTGGCGAGATGGTGCCGCACGAGGTGGTGGAGAACGCCATTGAGGACTTCGTGGAGCTGCCGGAAGGCTTTGCCGGGCGAGCCGTGGCCGTCATGGGCGTGCCGGATGCCGCCAAGGGTGAGGCTCTGGTGCTGCTTTCCGCTGTGCATCAGGGGCAGCTGAATCAGGCGCTTGAGGATATCAAGAACCACCTGGTGGCACAGGGCCTGCCGCGTCTCTGGGCGCCGCGCGAGATTATCCCCGTGGAAGCCATTCCCGCTCTGCCCACCGGCAAGATGGATTTGAAGGGATGCCAGATTCTGGCCTATGAGGCGCTGAATATTCCGCACTGATTCTATGGCTGCTGAAAAAGTGAACAGACCGGTGAATGTACGCCGGCCTGAGGTGATGGCCCAGGTGGCGCAGGATTTAGCCCGCTTCCAGAGCCCGCTGGTGGATTGCATCCGCCAGCAGGGCAATGAACTGGAACTGCCGGGGGTGCGCCTTTTCCTGGCGGAATCCTTCGGCTTCTGCGATGGTGTGAAACGCGCCATCGAGATTGCCTACGCTGCCTGCCGCCTGTTCAAGGAACGTCGCATCTGGCTCATTGGCGAGATTATTCATAACCCGGATGTGAATGCGCAGCTGGATGCGCTGGGCTTGTTGCACCTGCCGTGGAATATGGATGACCCTGCCTATGATTCGCTCACGGCGGAGGATGTGGTGATTATGCCAGCCTTCGGGGTGCCGGTGGCGCTGCGCCGCCGCCTGGAGAGCAGGGGGGTAACCCTGGTGGACAGCACGTGCGGCAATGTCATCAAGGTGTGGCAGCGGGTGCGCACATACGCCGCCGCCGGTGTTACCAGCATCATTCATGGCAAGGCCAGACACGAGGAAAGCATGGCCACGGCCTCCCAGTCTCAGGGGGCGGATGGTAAGGGAAATTTCCTGGTCGTGTTCAATGCGGCTGATGCCCGCCTGGTGGCGGATTATATAAATGGCCGTGGTGATAAGCTTGCTTTCATGCAGCATTTCACCGGCAGTTATTCGCCGGGGTTTGATCCGGATGTGCACCTGGCGGAAATCGGCCTGGCGAATCAGACTACCATGCTGAAATCCGAAACGGCAGAGATTCAGGAGATCCTGCGTGCCGCTGTGGTGGAGCGCGATGGAAACGATGAACGCTTCCACATGTTTGATACCATCTGCGGCGCCACGCAGGACAGGCAGAACGCCCTCTTTGCCCTGTTGGAACGCCCCCTGGATGCCATGTTCATCATCGGCGGGTACAATAGCTCGAACACCACCCACCTGGCCCATATTGCGGCCAAGAAGGTGCCCACCTTCTTCGTCTCCACGGCAGATTGCCTGCTGCGTCCGCAGCGCATTCGTTGCTTCGACCTGGAGCTGAAGAAAGAAGTGGTGCGCCCCCTGCCGCCGTGGTTCAAGCACCCGGAGCGGGAGCTGCAGATTGGCGTGACCGCCGGCGCATCCTGCCCTGCCAATGTGATTGAGGAGGTCATCTGCCGCATTGCCGAGCTCTGCGGCTGCGCTGAAATCTGATGCCTGCGCGGGGCTGCGATGCCCCGTGTTCCCGCTTGCTTCCTATCAAATAAGAATCAGCCCGCGTTCCAGTCGGAACGCGGGCTGTGTTTTAAATGTCTTTATGCAGAGCGGGGATTACTTCTCCGGGCTGAGCACGAGGTAGCCGTCAGCAGTGGAGCGGCCCTTCTTGGTCTCGGGGAAGAGGCTCTTGCCGGAGGCCATGATGTACTTGTCGCCGTCGGACTGATCATCTTCCTCAAGGTCGCGCTCCAGGTCCTTCACAGAACCGTCGCAGGAGAGCATGAAGGCGTGCCCGCGGAAGGAGGTGCCGTCGAACGCAATCTGATCACCGGAGTAGGGGACGGCGTTCGGGTAGATACCGCAGATAGCCAGCGGGGCGTTGGACTTGCTTACGCCGTCCTTGATGGCCGGGTCTTCGCTGTTCTTGCGCATCACATAGGCCATGGCGTTCTCACCGCGGGAAAGAGCGGCGCCGTTGGCCAGCTTCTCGTCACCTTCCTGGGTCACAGAAAGACCGTTGCAGCTCACCTTGGCGAAGAAGGGCTTTTCTGATACGTTGGAGGGGGAGTAGTAAATCTGGCGGAAGTAGGCGTTGGAGTTGTCGCCGGTCAGGGCGCCGAAGTTCAGGTCCGGCTTCTCTTCCTGCAGACGCTCAGCGGTGCTGTCGCAGGGATAGCTGCCCTGGTCGGTCTTGAATCCCTGCAGCACTGTGTGCAGTGACTTCAGGTTAGAACTGGCCTTCTGGCGGTCACCGTCGTTCATGTGGTCGATGATGGGGCCGTAACCGATTGAGGCAAGGGCTGCCAGAATGGCAATCACCACCATAAGCTCGATAAGGGTGAAACCTTTCTTCTTATTGAGTGCAGATACTTTCATGGTAATAGATGGATTTATCGGACTCCTTAGTTATACCACGCTGCCCACCTGCTGGCAAGCTGCAATTTCGTTTTGCTTCAAAAAAACAACGCTCTGTCGGAGCACGGGACTTCAGTCCCGATTGGAAACACCGTTATTTCGGGACTGAAGTCCCGTGCCCCGACAACGACAAACATCAATTTACCTGATTATGGACACGAAAACCGGCGCTTCGTAAAAAAAAAGTTAGGTCGAGCAAACAAAAAGTCTTGCAATGCGGTAGGGAATGTGATAAATTGGCGTCAGCAAGAAATTAAAGTTAGAAAGAACTAACATAAAGAATTAACGACAATGAAAACGAGCATAACGAAGATACAGGCGCGGGAGATACTGGATTCCCGCGGGAACCCGACGGTAGAAGCCGTGGTGGAGCTGGCAGGCGGGTCGTACGGTCACGCCTCGGTACCGAGCGGCGCATCCACCGGTGAGCACGAAGCCTGCGAGCTGCGCGATGGCGATAAGAGCCGCTACCGTGGTAAGGGGGTACTCAAGGCGGTGGAATACGCAAACACGGATTTGGCCGCTGCGCTGGTGGGCATGGATGCCACCAATCAGATTGCGGTGGATGCCCGCATGCGCGAGGTGGACGGCACGCCGAACAAGAGCCGGGTGGGCGCGAATGCGGTGCTGGCCATTTCGCTGGCCACGGCGCGCGCCGCAGCCTGGGCCACCGGGCAGCCGCTCTTCCGCTATCTGGGCGGGCCGAACGCGCATATCCTGCCGGTGCCCATGATGAATGTGCTGAACGCCGGGGCCCACTCGGATGCCCCCATCGACTTCCAGGAGTTCATGATTATCCCCCGTGGGCTGCCCACTTTCCGCGAAGCGCTGCGCTGCGGTGCGGAGGTGTTCCACTCGCTGGCCGGGGTGCTGCGCCGGAAGGGGCTGAGCACCGCCGTGGGCGATGAAGGTGGCTATGCTCCCAACCTGCACAGTGCGGATGAAGCGTTGGATACCATCGTGGCGGCTATTGAGGAGGCCGGCTACGAGCCGGGCAGGGAAGTGGCCCTGGCGCTGGATGTGGCCAGCTCCGAGTTCTATGATGCGGAGAGCGGGCTCTACGTATTCAAGAAGAGCACGGGCGATAAGCTCACCGCCGGGCAGCTCACCTCGTACTACGAAGAGCTCATCAAGCGCTACCCCATCATCTCCATCGAGGATGGCTGCGCCGAAAACGACTGGGAGGGCTGGAAGCACCTGACCGACACCATCGGCAACCGCTGCCAGCTCGTGGGCGATGACCTCTTCGTGACCAATGTGGATTTCCTCCGCAAGGGTATCGACCGCGGTGTGGCCAACTCCATCCTGGTGAAGCTGAACCAGATCGGCTCGCTGAGTGAGACCTTCGAGGCCGTGCGCCTGGCCACCACCAATGCGTACACCGCCGTCATCTCCCACCGCAGCGGCGAGACGGAGGATTCCTTCATCGCCGACCTGGCCGTGGCGACCAATGCCGGGCAGATCAAGACCGGCTCTCTCTCCCGCGCAGACCGCCTGGCGAAATACAACCAGTTGCTGCGCATCGAGGAGAAGCTCGGTGCTGCCGCCCGCTACGGCTGCTGAGACGCAACCACCCACTGATGCAGCACACCGCGAGGCAACTCGCGGTGTGCTGCACGTACGCATTCTGTCGGAGCACGGGACTTCAGTCCCGATTGGAAGCACCGTTATTTCGGGACTGAAGTCCCGTGCCCCGACAACGACAAACATCAATTTGTTGCGCAGAGGGAGGCTTCTTCCGAAATGTGGCTGATATTTCTATAGCTTACCAAATCTTAGGGCGTATGTGCTGTAGCCACACAAAAAAACTTGCGCTCATAGGAGAAGATGCTAGAATAGGCAAGCTAAACTGATGATAGCCATGAGAGCCATTTTATTATCTTCAACCCTGGCGGCATTGCTTGTTTGCAGTGCACCAATGCTTTATGCTCAACAACCGGAAGCCCCGGCGACGATTTCAGTTCCTGGATCTTCTGCATGGAAGACCCCTGGTAAGCTTTGCGATAAGCTTGCTTCGGAGATTGCCCGTCGGGTTACAGGGCTTGACTCCAAACAGATTCAAGCGTTCATTAAGAATAAGGATAATCAGAGGCTGTTGCTGATGTATCACTTGGCGTACACGGAAATCGCGCGTCAGGAGGAGTACCGCAATTTCAATGAAGCGTTGAAGAAGAATGTTCAAGGCAAGAAGGACGAAATTGCCAGACTTGAAAACGAGGTCAGCAAGAAGAAAAACGCTGAGAAGAAGAACGCCGAATTCCGCTTGAAGTGCGCCAAATCTGATTTGAAACGCCTGCAGAAAGAAGCAGGATACCCCATCAGTTTTGAGAAACACGACAAGGTTCTGCAGGCCATCCTGGCAGATGATGAGTGGATGGACGACATCGCTTTCAGCGGTGAAATGCATCGTTTTGCCCGCGTGGTGCAGATTATTGATGCCATAGCCAAAGCCGACAGCAGTGCCTTGAAAAAGGGCGTAGCGCGTGATATCACCACCGCTGTGGCCCTGGAATATGCCCGAAATAATTGCAGAACCGTGGATGCCGTTGACCGCGCCAAATACTTTTTGAAATACTGGAGCCAGGGTCGCTTGAATTCATCATTCGACAAACTTCCCATGCACCACCGGCGCATTGTGTGCGGGTGGAAGCCGAACCACTCATCCGGCACGGTGAAGGCCTTTGAATGGGCGCTGAAGAATGTGCACATACCGGATTGGCAGTACCCGGCCAGTTGCTGGCGCTGCGGCTATGTGCTGGATAACGTGTACGGTGACAGCGTTCATGGTTCCCACTACTATGCTCCGTGGGTGGGTGTTGCGACGGATAATCACATGTGGCTTGCCAAGAATGTGGGGGGTGTGTGCGGTGGCTTGTCCCACTTCGGGGCAGCATCCGCCTGTGCCAACGGTGTGCCTGCGCTCACGGCGGGTGAGCCCGGGCACTGCGCCTACATCGTGCTGGTGAACGGCAAATGGACACCGGCCTACTCCCTGAGCTGGGAGCGCGGCCTGCATTGGATACCCTGGGATAACCACACATTCAGCTCCCTGCATCTGACAGATGATTTGTATGCCGGGAAGAATGCCAAAAAGAGGCGCTTATCAGATGCAGCTCGCGTGCTGGCCCGCATGTACCAGAACAAGGGAGATGCGCAAAAAGCCCTCACGTGCTATGAGACGGCCGCCAAGGCTGCTCCGCTGAATTACCCGCTGTGGCGGGAATATGCCGCTTTCCTGGGCGATAAGCTGCCCAAGGATAAGGAGGCGTGGACGAAGCTCAACACCGTGCTTTGCAAGGGGATGGCTACCAAGTACCCCGAGCAGTGCGCCGAATTGCTCAAGAGATGTGTGTATGGCCGCCTCAGCAAGGCTGATATGGGGGTGAAGGAACTGACGGAGGCATGCGCCCTATTCTGGAAGCAGGCCGAGGTAATGGGCCCCGACCGCTGGCACATCGAAAAATTTGCCAATGAGCAGTTGAAGATGTGCAGGGACGCCGCCGGCAATAAGGAAGACGCCGCTATAGATTTGTTTATCTCTGTGCTGAAGTCTGCCGCTCCGCATGATGCGTACTCGGGCTCGATGATGGCCTGGGGTAATAAAGTATCTGAAGGTCTGAGTGAGGCCGGGCAGCGCAAGTTGTCCGAATCGATGGTTCAGGCGTTGGGGGCTGATAATAAGCTCGATTCTGCGCAGAAGGCGAAACTGCTGGGCGGCCTGCTTCTGGCAGCGGAGAAAGCGCGCGATATTACCACCTTCTACGCTATCAGCAAGATGATTGACCCCAAGGAGATACACGCAGATGCGGCTATTCCGGATTTCAAGCCGTTCCCGGGTAAGCTGGTTTCTGAGGGCGGTATGCCCTTTGCCAGTTCCACCAGCCAGTGGGATGCCCCCCACACGCACTCGGGCCTGCTTACCAGGAAGGGCGGTAAGATGCACACCGCCAAAGATAACAATGCGTGGATTGCCGTAAAACTGCCCAAGCACGCCTACATCACCGGTGTGGTATTTGCCGGAACGAATGATTGGAAACTCGTTCACCGCTTCCGCCCGGTGCGTGTGCAGGTTTCCGATACCGGTCGGGATGATGATTGGCATGATGCCGGCCCTGTCATACCCAGTACGGGCAACTACATTATCACGTTCGACTTGCAGAATGAGCGTCCCAAGGCGCTGTATGTGCGAGTTCTCCGCTCCGGTGGGCCGGAGTTCTTCCATGCCAACGGTATCTATGTCTATGGTGAGCCTGCCGCCTGATAACATTAAACCCTCTGATATTTTTATGAAAAAATCTTATTCTGTTCTGCTTGCCTGCGCCCTGCTTGCCCTTCCGGTGGGCACGGCGGCAGCCGCGCAGCAATTCCCCAGCTATGAGGAGGCCGCTAAGCGCGTGACCGACGATGGCTACATCCTGTTCATTTACCCTGAAGGCTGGGACCGCTATGGCGAAAAACTCTGCAAGAAGCTGGTTGCGGATGAGGGAGTGAGGGAAGCCGCCGGCAATGCCGCTCTCATTCTTGCCCCCATCTACCAGAATCGTACTGAAAAGACAAACGCTAAAGCTAAGAAGGTGATGGGCTCTTTCGGGTATCCCGGCGATATGGCGGATATTTCCTATCCGGCTCTCATTTTCTATGATAAGACCGGACGCCAGTATTCAGCTTTATACGGAGAAGCATTGATGGATGCTTCTGTGAAAGAGGTGGCCAAGCTGGTGAAGCAAAGAATGGACGCAAGAAAAAAGCAACAGGCTCTTCTTGATGAATCCGGTAAGACTACTGACGTGGCTCAGAAGGCGCGCCTCGTCTTTGATACCACACGAGTGCATGGCGTAGAGTGGCCGAATGGCGTCAAAGAGTCTCTCAAGAGCATTGACCCGGAAGATAAGCAGGGGTATCGTGCCGCGTTGGATTTCGGATTCGGCATCCAGGCGAATGAAAGCTTGGATTCCATTCTCAAACGCCTGGATGCGGCTCTCGAAAACGAGAACATTGTCGCTTGGAAAAAGCAGCGGGCCTGTGCCATGGTGATCGGCCATATTCGCAGGGCATACGGCCCCATGGCTGGTGGGCCTTACATCACCAAGTATGCAGGAATCATGCAGAAGCTCGACCCGGAATCGCCATTGGGTCTTTCTGCTCCTGTGGTGATGCGCGATTGGGTGAAAAACTACCACTACGGCCAAGGCTGGAGCGACCAGATCATCCCTTCCGCTCCCATTCCCGTCCTGATGCATGATGTTCCCATCACCAAGCCCGGAACATACAATATCACCTTCAAATTGACCACCGGGCGCGATGGTATTAAAATCAACAGCCTCCGTCTCATGGATGGTGATGATTGCGTAGTTGCCGATAGTACCCCGCGAGAGGTTGGCTGGCATAATCGGCAAGTTACTTACACCTTTGCGGTTAAGAAAACTCTTAAAAAACCGGCCTTGGAAATCACATACGGCAATGCGCCCGATAAGCGCAGCTCCTGGGGCGATATTACAATCAGCGCCCAATAAATCATCCCTCACTTTGAGCCCACGGAAGTGGGTGAAAGACCTTAGACAGGGGTAAGCCCGCTGGGGGCTACGTCCGCTTCGCGGTCTACGCCCACCCAGGTCGCGGGCTTACCCCTTGCGCTCGTAAACCGAGCTTGAAGTTCCGCTCGCCTGAGGCTCGTCAACTACCCCACAAGTTTGTCGTTGTCGGGGCACGGGACTTCAGTCCCGAAATAACGGTGCTTCCAATCGGGACTGAAGTCCCGTGCTCCGACAGAGTTCCCCCCACAAATTCCAATTTATTGCGCAGAGGGGGGCTTCTTCCAAAATGTTGCTGATATTTCTATTCTCTGCAAAACCTTTGGCACACGCATGAAAATTATCGCGAGACGAGCTGATTTTCAGGTTGCCAAGTGCCCGGGGTTTTGGTATGGTAGAGAAATAATAAGCTGAAGCCTTTTTGCTGCCATGAAACCTTCTCGCGCTGTTTTGCTTTCTCTGCTACTTGTATCTACTGTTGCGCAGGCCGATTCGGTCTGGGCGCCCGGGGTGACGTTGGATGGTGGTTGGGTTGATTACAACAAGGACAGAGGCCAGGCTCCCGAGTACGATGACTCGCTCATGTGCTGGGCGGCGTCTTCCAGCAATATCATTACCTGGTGGCAGAATCAGAATTCGAAGTACAGCGATACAATCCCGACACCCGATTATACCGGCTCGACCTGGGATTTTTTCCGCACGATAACGACAAACTGCGGCAGCAACCCGCGATATGCCCTGGGCTGGTATGTCAATGGCAGCGATGTCGGCTCCCACTGGCAATGGGATACCACCAATTCCAAACAGTATCAAACCGGTGGCTTCCTGCAGAGCGTGTACTGCACGGCAGATAATTCGGTGTTAATTAGCAACAGTGTAAGTTCCTCCAATGGCCCTTATGCCCAGGCTGCCGCTCTGGTGGGTGCATTGCAAAGCGGCTACGCTTTAACGCTGGAGGTCGGTGTCCCTGATAACAATGCCAATGTTCCCTCGTCACACGCCATTACGCTCTGGGGGCTGGAATATTCCACGGATGCATCGGGCATAACCATCAATAAGGCCTACATTACCGATTCCGACGATGGTGTTACAGGCATCGTGACCTGCTCGGTCAAGTATGCCGAGGGATCAAGCATTCACTTATCTCCCACAAGCGGCAGCATAAATGGTCTAGCCTACGCGGTTAACCGGGCGGATGGCATGAATGCCAATGGCTACCTGGACCCGGCCAAACCGCTGGGGTGGAATGCGCAGTCCGGCAGCGGGGACAGGTATGTGACTCGCGATGCTTCGGTGACCGGCACCGCAAATCTGGGAAATCTGATTTTCAACGACAGCTCGACGGTGACCGGCACCGATTCGACAAGCCGCATCAGTGGGAACGGGCATCTGACCATTAACAACGGCACAGTGGTTTTCGACGGTGTATCGCGCACCGGAACCTCGGGGAATATCACCATCAACGCCGGCACCACACTGGAGCTTAAGAATGGGGCTAAGATGTATAGCGACACGGAATACAATAGTTCTTCTGTGGTGAGTGTGCACGGAACGCTGAAGGTGGAGAGCCTGCAGTATCGTGCAGGAAATCTGGGCTGCCTGCGTGATAATTTGGGTGCGCTGGATCTGTACGATGGTGCCAGAGTGGAAATATCCGGGGCTGATACCACAGCAACAATTGGTGTGACCATGTATGGGGATAAGGCCCGATACACTATAGCGCTTGCGGATAACAGCAGGTTTGTTTGGAGCGCCAATGATTATAACATAGTAACGGCAGAAAGCGCCAAAGACAACATTCTGGTGCTGGAGACCGGGGAGAATGCGACCTTCTCTCTGGGAAAGTCTGTGAGCGGTGCTCTTTCGCTGCATAAGACCGGCGCCGGCCGGCTGGAGATTCAGGGCGGAATCAACCTGGACAGCAACAGCGAGGTGCAGGTGCTCGGCGGTACCATGCATATCGCGGAAACCGCCAGCATCACCACCCTGGGTTCGCTGCGTGTGGAAAACGCCAAGGTGCAGGGCAGCGTAAACAAGGATGGCGATGGTGCGAGAATCACCGTTGCTTCCTCTGTGGACTTGTGCAACGCTCGCCTGCAAGATATGCAGCTGTGGGCTGCCGCGGCAAGTCTCAGCGTAGAGGATGTGGCGTATGCGTCTACAGGACCTGCGCTGACCAGCGTGAACAGCAGCTACATTTTCAATGATTCCGCGCCTGTGATTGGCAATTCCGCTGCCCATGAAGCCTATATTACATCTCCCGTGTTGAGTGGTTTTTCCACCATCGATGGAGCTCTGACTCTTGGTATCACGATGGATTTCATGCAGGGGGTGATGGAGAAATCGGGCGGACAAATCAACTATTTGCAACTGGCTCTGCTGGCGGATGGAATGGCGGCCGGGCAGAGCGGGTTTGCCATCACCCTGGATGCCGCAACGCAGGCCATGCTGGACGCCAGCACTCTGGTAGAGTATGGCTTTTACGATGGCGAGGGTACACGGCTGGGTATTACCTCTACCGGACAGATGAAAGAGTTTGGCGTGGTGAACTTCTGCGTGCATGGGCTCAGCGAGCTGGTCCCCGAGCCTAGCTCTGCCACACTCAGCCTGCTGGCTCTGGCTGCTCTGGCTGCGCGCCGGCGCCGGTGCTGATGCTTTCTGAGGCGACGACGATTTTTTTTGTCTTCGCTGAAGCCACGCCGTGGTTCTTGAGCTTGTGGAGACTTTGCGGAACGCTATGCCGGAGCCGCATATTTAGGGGTGCCTGCTGCCTGGCATGGCGTATGAAAAAAACAGCTCAATAATCGGTGCGAAAAACGTGATGAATTCCGATTTGGGAATCTCTAAAAACTCACCAAATTGATGTTTGTCGTTGTCGGGGCACGGGACTTCAGTCCCGAAATAACGGTGCTTCCAATCGGGACTGAAGTCCCGTGCTCCGACAGAGTTCCCCCACAAATTCCAATTTGGTGAGTCCTTAGA
>JAFSFD010000012.1 GCA_017435365.1 Akkermansia sp.
ACGCTTCTAAACACACAGGGCGCGTGGTGGCCCTGCACGAGCATGGTGGCGGCGCTCTGGCGATTCGGGACTTGGGGCTTCTTGTTAATGCGCCCACACAGGTAAGTCCCGTGCCTCGACTGGGGTGCCAGCCCCTGCTACCTGCGCAACGAACCCGCAACTGTGTCGCCGCTCGGGCGCAGCAACTGTGCCCACCAACGCGCTAGCACTCAGCCCCCGCCACGCCCCTCCACCGCCACCGGTTACCCCAGTCACTATCTACAGCCCATCCCTCCCACTCCGCCCATTAGAACGCTTCTAAACACGCAGGGCGCGTGTTGGCCCTGCACGAGCATGGTGGCGGCGCTCTGGCGATTCGGGACTTGGGGCTTCTTGTTAATGCGCCCACACAGGTAAGTCCCGTGCCTCGATGTGCGTGGATGGGCGCCTCGGGTTTCTAATCGTTTTTGAGGGGGGAAGGGGGGCGGGGGTGTCTTACTGCGCTGAATGTTCTGATTTGATTATGGCTAAATGGTTGATTTGCAGTGTTGGACCGGTGGTGGCTTTTTCGGCGGCGGGGTTGGCTTGTGATTGTGATGCGGTGAGTGCGCCGGGGACGGCGGGGAAGGCGGCTGCGGCCCCGCGGTGGGGCTGGGAGGCGGCGGTGGTGTATAACCACGCGTTCACGGATATACGGAAGCATTCTCCTGCGCCGCGGATTGATACCTGGGGGGCGGAGGTGACGGGGCTTTACCGGGTGCGGGGGAATCATTTTGCCTCCTTCCGCTTCGGTTATGCCTACGGGGATGAGGGCGGGTTTGAGCTGCAGCGGTTTGTGCTGGCGCCGGGCTACCGCTACTGCCGGGTGCTGAGCGAGGATTGGTGCGTGTTTGCGGGGGCGTATGCGGGGCTCGGGGTTTCGGTGCTGGATTCACCGGGCATGGTGCACCGGTCGCATGCCCTCAGCCGCAAGGATGATATGGCGAATGTGGTGTATGGGGCGGAGCTGGGGGTGCGTTATCAGATTGCACCGAATACGTGGCTGCTGGGTTCGCTGGGGGTGAATGCGGGGTCGGCTCCGTTTCACAGCGCCAGGTTTGAGAATGCTACGGAGGAGCAGGTGAACCTGAGTTTCGGCTTCGGTATCGGCGGGTGTTTTTGATGGGGCGGCTGGTGCTTCGGCCACCTGGCGTGTCCCGAGGGATTCGGGACACGCGGATTCAGGCTCCGGGGGCCGGTGCTCCGGCTGTGTGCCGCTTTTTGGGCGGTGTTTCTTTATTTGCAGAGGCCTTGCATCTGGAGGAGGGCATCGGGGTTGGGGTCGCGGCCCATGAAGTTGCGGTAGATTTCTGCGGCGGACTGGCTGTCTCCCTTGGAGAGGATTTCGTTGCGGAAATCGGAGCCGGTTTTGCGGTTCATCACGCCTTCGTTGCGGAAGCGGGTGTAGGCATCGGCGGCGAGCACTTCGGCCCATTTGTAGGAGTAGTAGCCGGCGCAGTAGCCGCCGGTGATGCAGTGGCGCAGGGTGCGCATGATGGAGTTGCCGGGCACGGTGTAGGCTATCTGCCAGTTGCTGAGTAGTTCGCGGGTGGCGGCGTCCAGGTTTTTGCCCTTGAATTTTTCATCGTAGTGCATGTGCATTTCGAGGTCGAGCTTGGCGATGCAGAGCTGGCCCATGTTGCTGGTGGCGGGCATGAAGAAGCGGCTGGCTTTGAGCTTGGCGGCCAGGGGCTCGGGCATGGGGGTGGCGTGCTGGTAGTGGTAGCCGAAGGAGGCGATGCCCTCGGGCTCCCAGGCCCAGTTTTCGCAGATCTGGCTGGGGAGCTCGACGAAGTCCCAGGCCACGCCGGTGCCGGCGTGGGCTTCGAGCTCGGTGTTGCTGAGCATGACGTGCATCATGTGGCCGAATTCGTGGAAGAGCACCACGGCATCCCGGTGGCTGAAGAGGGCGGGGCCATCGGCGCTGGCCGGGGTCATGTTGCCCACCAGGGCGGCCAGGTGCGGGGCGCGGTGCTGGCCGTTCTCACCGGATTTGCCATAGCCCAGGGGCATGACCCAGGCGCCTTCGCGCTTCATGCTGCGGGGGAAGAGGTCCATGTAGAAGGTGCCCAGGTGCTGGCCGGTGCGGTCATCGGTGACGGCAAAGGCTTTGACGGAGGGGTGCCAGGTTTCGATGGCGATGGCATCGGGTTTCTCGCCAGGCTTCACGCACTGGGTGGGGAGCTCGGTGAAGGAGATGCCGTAGAGGTTGGCGAAGATGTCGAACATGCCGTCTACGAGCCGCTTGCTTTCCAGGTAGGGGCGGATGCTGTCGGCGTCGAAGTTGTACATTTCCTCGGACATTTCGCGCAGGTAGAAGCTGCGGTCCCAGGGGTTCAGGGCGGTGGTGACGCGGCCTGTGCGCTTCTCTACGAAGTCCAGCACCTGGGCGCATTCGGCATCGAAGGCGGGTTTCACCTTCTGCATCATGCCGTCCACAAATGCCAGGGCGTTTTCCCCGCTGCCGACCATGCGGCGGTGGGTGGTCAGGTCTGCAAAGGTTTTGAAGCCGAGGAGTTCGGCGAGCTCGCGGCGCAGTTCCATGATGCGGGCGACGATGGGTGCGTTGTCGTATTGGCCGGTGCCGATGGTGCGTGTGCCTTCCCAGCAGGCTTTGCGGGTGGCTTCTACGGTGCAGTGGCGCAGCACTTCGTAGGCGCTGGTGGAGCGCAGGCTGATGCGCCAGGCGGGGGCGGCATCATCGCCATGCACGTGTTTGCGGGCATCCTCGCGTGCTTTGTCGAGCCAGTCGGCGCTCATGCCAGCCAGTGCGGCGGGGTCGGTGATGATGAGTTCCCAGGCTTCGGTGGAGTCCTGGACGTTTTTGCCGAACTCCAGTTCGAGCATGGACATTTCGTCCTCGATTTCTTTCTTGCGTTCTTTCTGCTCCGGGCTCAGGTCGGCTCCCTGGTCATGGAAGTTCTGGATGACTTGCTGCACGTAGCGCTGCCTGGCGGGGGAGAGCTCCTGCACCCAGGGCTGGGCGGCGGCGCTGCGCAGCACGGCCCAGAGCTTTTCGTTTGCCAGCACCTCGGCGCCCAGTTCATTCCACAGGGGCATGAGTTCTTCCTGCACCTGGCGCAGGCCATCGCTATCGGCCACGGTTTTGAGGTGGTAGATGCGGTTCTGCACCTTTTCGAGCTCATCCTGTGCGTGGGAGAGGGCGAGGAAGGTGTTTTCGAAGGTGGCTTCCTCCGGTTTGATGTTGCTGATAGCTTCCAGACGGTGGCGGGCCATCACCATGGCGGCGGCGGAGTCGGTGCGGGCTTGTTCCGGGGTCAGTTTCGACCACTCGGGGTACATGCCTTTGTTGAAAAACGGGTGCTCACCGGCCTGGATGGCCTGCTGCACTTTCTGCACCGCGGGCGGTGCTTGCTGTGCGAAAAGCTGCGGCACGCCCAGCAGGGCGCAAAGTGCGGTCGTGATGATGGCCTGGGTCTTCATGTCTACCCATTGGTACGCACGTGCGCGAGAAATTCTTTCAGAGAATGTTATTTATTCTCCGGCTACCTGCTGGCAGCCACACGTGTCCCAAAGATTTGGTAAGCTATAGAAACATCAGTAACATTTTGGAAGAAGCCCCTATCTGCTCGACAAATTGGAATTTGTGGGGGAACTCTGTCGGAGCACGGGACTTCAGTCCCGATTGGAAGCACCGTTATTTCGGGACTGAAGTCCCGTGCCCCGACAACGACAAATTTCAATTTATCGAGATTGGTACTCAAACTTTGGGACACGTGTGGCTTGCATCAGTGCAGCATGTGGGGCGGCAGGCTGCTGGTGGCGTGGGTGTAGCGGATGCGTGGGGCGTTTTTCAAGTAGGGCTGCAGCTCCTGCTCCAGCCAGCGGATGTCCTGGGGGCTCTTGGTGTCGAAATGCACTCTGCCGACCTTGGGCCACAAGTCGGGCGGGATTTCCGCCGGGGTTGTGTACCGGGTGCCATTCAGCACGCAGCCGGAGTCGGGGCTGATGGAGAGGCTCAGCCCCAGGAGTGCAGTGTGGGCATCGCGCCGCTCCGGGAACCAGCTGCGGTAGGGCATGGTTTCGTACGGGGCGTATATTTCTTCCGCCGTGCTGATGCGGAAGCGCACATCGCGGGCCATTTCCAACTTGTGCTCGAAATAGTGGAACCGCGCATCGCTGCCCAGGTAATCCACGCCGCGGCTCATGCTCCGTGGCGTTTCGAGATAGTCCCGGGCCTCGGCCCAGGTGCAGGTCATCGGCTCCTGCTGGCAGGAGCAGAGCAGGAGGGGAAGCAGAAGGTGAGCGGGGTGCAGTTTCATCTCGTATCAGTGGGGCAGGGCATCGGGAAGGAGGCGGCGCAGGAACTCCTGCAGGTCTTCGTCCCCGAATCCCTCGGCCTTTTCCAGGGTGTTCACATGGGCGGCGAGGCGTTCCCGTTCCGGCAGGCTGAGCGGCTCAAACAGGTGCCCCCACAGTGTACTGTCTGATTCGCAGATCCGGCTTAAATCGTCGATGTCCTCGCCTATATCGAGCAAATCGCCGCCGAAATCATCGGCTGTTTCTTCATCCCGGATGCTGAGCAGCAGCTCATAGGCTTCCTTTGCCCTGGCGGTGATTTCCTGTCGGGCTTGTTCACGCTTGTGCGGGGGATATACCTTGCCGGTGGCGGTGATATCGCACCACTGCTCCACGATGTGCTTCTTCCCCTCGCGCAGCAGGGTGAGCGTGAACACCATGTAGCGGGCGGAATCCCCCAGTTCCACGCGGTGGCTGGCGGAATACACCGGCCCCACCGTATCAAAGGCCAGGGCGGAGGCTGCTATGTAACTGCGGCGGAAATCCTCGATGTCTACCACCCATGCTGTTTCCCGGGTGAATCCGCAGCCTTGCGAGATGCTATCGCCCCGCCCGGCTTTCTGCCTGGCAGAGGCTTCCAGTCCGGCAATCAGTTCAGGCGGCACAGGACTCGGAAGCAGGGCCTCCTCTGCCGGGGCATCAAGGACTCCGGCCAATGCTTCCGAACCGTAGAAGTATTCCTTGCTCAGCTTATTTTTCCAGTTTTCGAGCTCAGTTTTCTCCGGCCCGTACATCCCCAGGGCGCCGGACTTGAAGCTGCTGGTAAATTTTTTCCTGGCTGTACTAATGGCTCGTGCGGCGGCATCGGCGCTGGCTTTATCCGTCACGTCTTGCAGTCGCTGGCACACGCTGGTGGCATATTCTGCCCAGGCGGCATAGCGGCGCTCACCCTCCGGGTCGGGGATGATGGTGAGGGCTGGGCTGGTATACGCCAGCAGGAGCAGCAGGGAAAGCAGTTTCATATGAATCAGTCTTTGTTCCGGGGTTGGCGCAGCACTTTGTACATGGCCTTGCCCAGCGAGGCGCGGTGGCTGAGCTTCACGTCCGTATCATAGGCCCAGATCATCACGCCGCCGAACTTTTCCTGTTTGGCCCAGCGGCATTTTTCTGCGATGAGGGTGGGGCCGTTGAAGGAATGCATGGGGCCGGGGCTGCCATCGGCATTCTTCGCCTGGAACTGGTTTTCGGTGGGCTTGATGCGGGGGTACCAGTTGAGAATCTGGGAATAGCCGTGCTGCACGGTCAGTTTTCCTTGTTCGTTGCTGTAGAAGGGAAGGCCGATGACCACGCGGGGCTTCGGCATGCGGAAATCGCGCAGACATTTGTTGGCATCGCCCTGGAAACGTCCCATCGAGGCGTGCTGCGGCCCGAGATCGTCGTACGACATGGTCATGAGGAAATCCAGCTGGTCGGTCACCATGAAGGTGGGCACCTTGTAGGTGACGGAGGCGGCAATGCTGAGCGAGAAGCCGGAGCCAGCGAGTTCCTCGCGCAAATCGGCCATGAAGAGCCCGAAATTGGTCCACTGCTCGTGGGTGTCCGGGTATTCCCAGTCGATATCGATGCCATCGTACCCACGCTCGATGGCCCAGGTGGCCATGTTGCGGGCCAGCCGGCGGCGGGTGGCGGGGGCGGCCACGGCGGTGGTCATGGGCCCATCCATGTGGGCAAAGCCAGCCAGCAGCAGTGATTTCGCCTTGCCTTCCTTGTGCAGGCGCTTGATTTCCTTCAGTGCGTCATCGGCAATCTCTGCGGGTTCCACTCCTTCACCCGCCCATTGGTACACCACATCGCCCTGCGCGGAGACGGTGTAGGCGAAGTGCACCAGGTCGGTAAACAGGTTGAAATGCTCCGGCGTGAGGTGCACGGCCTCCCTGGCGTTGCCCCAGCCCTTCACCCAGCGCGGGCGGTAGTAGGGCACGATGCGGTAAGGGAAGGGATAGATGCGCCCCACCACGCGTTTTTTGAGTGCCTTGGCGCGTTTCAGCTTCGGCTTCACGGTGCTGCCATCCTCCAGGGTCACCTTGGTGCAGAGCGCGTCAATGAGGTTGCCGCGCTTTGCCCCGCGCGATAAATCGTAACTCAACCAGTAATAGACCGGTTCCGACCCGATTTCAATGGGCGTTTCAAAGAAGAATTTGCCTTTTTTATCCGGTTTGGTTTTGTCTTTCTCCTGCACCAGGCGGTTGGTGTTCAGGGTGTAGCCGTTCCAGTTGCCGGAGGTGGAGAGGCGCGCCAGCTGGATATCGGCTGTCTGGGTGGTCTTGCCATCACTGAAATCGAGTCTGGTAATCTTTTCACCCGGCTCACCGGTGATTTTGAGCTGCAGGATACCCTGCTGCTTCAGCTCCGGGTAGAACACGCCGTGGGTGTGCCGCATCTCCACCGTCACTGCCTGTGCCAGTTGCAACATGCCGGTTGCCAGTATTAGCAAAAGTCTTCTCATGCGCCCTACTATAGCAGAATCAATTTCCGGTGCCAAGTAAGAACTTGATATCGAATGGCGCCGGTGCTATACTTGTGCGCATGGCAAAGCAGGGCGCGAAAAAGAAAGTGCGGGAGGCCGGGCTGAAGAAGGGCTCTGCCAGTCCCGGGGCATTGGCTGCGGCTGCGGAGTTCCTGCATCGTGTTGAGCGTTCACGGAAGAAATACAAGCCGGATTTAATGCCGCTGACCCCCTTGCAGGAAAGGCTGGTGGAGCAGATTGAGGAGGCTTTTGCCGGGGTGCAGTGCCTGAATGAACCCTATGTGCTGATTTGCGGAGAAGCGATGGATGACTACCTGAGCCAGGAGGTGCTGGATGTGCTGGCTGCCCGCGAGGAGAGGAATGACTGGCACGCCATCCCCGATGATTTGCTTTTTGCCTGCTCGATATCCTTGTGCTTCGTCGGCCCGGAGGCGTACCGTTTCCTGATTCCCCGTTTCATGATTGGAGCCCTGCGCGGTGTGGTGGAAATATACCCCGGTCTGAGTCCCAAAAGTGAGCTGGAGGAATACATCCGCCAGAAAAAGAGCCTCCTCAAGGAAGCCCAGCAGCAGTGCCTTTCTGATTTCCTGAGTCTGCAGAGCGTGGATGAGGAAACCGGCGAGTTCTATGGGCGCAACCAGTTCCTGCCCTGGGAGCTGGATGAATACCGCGCCCACTATGCTGATAAGCTGCTGCCCCGCGAATACGGCGCTATGCTGATGCAGCGCTATGCCGAGCGCGTAGGACTCAGCAGCCCAGGTAGCGTTTGATTTCCGCCAGCCGCTTTTCGGCGGTGGCTCGGCCTATGTTGTAGGTGGCGCGGAGCAGGGCGGGGTCCTTGGTCAGGCGCTTGATGGGCAGGGGCTCCGTGGGGCGGATGACGAGGGCCTTGCCGGCGGATTCCTGGCGGTTCACGTAGTCGCGCTGGGCGTTGTACATGAGGTGGCGCACCTCCATGGCCTGAATCAGGGCGGGGTATTTGCGGTACAGGAAGCGGATGAAGGGCATGGCTGCGCTTTCCTTCTTATCGTATTCCGCGTGCTGGGTCAGGATGACCACGTTGTGCGTGTAGCCGCGGTTTTCAAAGTATTGCAGGGGAATCGCATCGGCGATGCCGCCGTCCAGCAGTTTCTGCCCGTCGATTTCCACAATCTGCGAGACCAGGGGCATGGAGGCCGAGGCCCGCACCCAGTCGAACTGGTGATCGGCGTAGTTCTCGAATTTGTGGTACACCGGTTTGCCGGTTTCCACATCGGTGCAGACCATGATGAACTCCATGGGGTTTGCCTCGTAGGCCTCAAAATCGAAGGGGTCATGCACGATGGGGACCTCGTGGTAGCAGAACCGGGTGCTGTACAGGTTGCCCTCGCGGAAGAGGTTGCCCCAGCTGCAGTAGCGCTTGTCGGCGCAGAAGCGCTCGTTGTAGCGGATGGCGCGGCCAATCTGGCGCGATTTGTAATTGCAGCCGAATGCCGCCCCGGCCGAGACACCCACGGCGCCGTCGAACTCGATGCCGTGCTCCATCATCACATCCATGACCCCGGCGGTGAACATGCCGCGCATGGCGCCGCCTTCCAATATCAGACCTTTCTTCATTATTTCTCCAGTAAGAGGTTGCGCAGCTCAGGCAGGGCAGTAAAAAAGGGTTCCAGTGCGGACATCCGGGCAGCTGTGCGGTGGTGCTCCGGCAGCACGGGGTGGGGGAAGGGGCTGGCTTCCTGCAAGGTGCTCAGTGCTTCCCTGAACCCTTCAACCAGCCCGTTGACCCGCAGCAGCTCCATTTCTCCGCCCTGGCGGAAGTATTCCAGCACCCCGGCCTGCTCCCGCAGTTTCGCCAGGCATGCCGCTTCATTTTTCTCTGCTGCCGCGGTGCAGACCTCCTTGAAGAAGCCCAGGGCCGTCTTGTAATCCTTTGCCCAGCGCTGCTGAAGAAGCTTTCCGGGCAGTTCCAGGGCGGCTTCGCCGCCGAACTCCTGCAGCAGCTCGTGCCAGGCAGCCTTTTCTGCCTCCGGCGTGGATTTGCTGTGCAGGCGTTTGCGGATGCTGTCGGTGTAGCTGTAAAGCAATTCGAAGCCGTAATCTATCCATTCAAACTCGATATTGGGATTGATTTCCGTGCAGTACGTCACCTCTATCCAGTCTCTCTGCCACAGAATGGCATCGGCCAGCAGACAGACTTGCTGCAGCTGCTCCGGCGGCAGGGTGCGGAGCCGGGCAATGGCCGGGCGGATTTTCTGCGTATGCTTCCGGATGTATTCCTCCTGTGGCTCATCGCCGTACATATTCGAAATAATACGGTTGAGCCCGTCGTAAACCGTCATTACATCATCCAGCTCCGCCGGGGTGGTATAGGCTGCCTGTACCTGCGGTGCAGGGGCTTGCGGTGCGCTGGCAGCCGTGCAGGGGAGCAGGGCGAAAACAAGAAGTAAAGGAAGTGATTTCATAGTCATCAGGGGGTCTGCTGCATTTCATCCAATTTCTGCTGAGCTCCGGTGTGGCCTTTTTCGGCAGCTTTTTTCAGCCACTTGGTGGCCTTGTCCTTGTTAGATTTGCAGCCTCGGCCATCCCGCAGCATGCAGCCGAGACGGTAGCAAGCCTCGGTGTTTTCCATGCGGGCGGCGCTCCAGTACCAGTCGAAAGCCTTGTCGGCATCGGCCTGCACACCCAGCCCGAGCTCGTAGCAGCGGCCCAGCTGCACCATGGCCGGCGCGCTCAGGGCATCCGCTGCTTTCAACAGCAGTTGCAGGGCCTCCTCCTGGTTCCGCCTGGTCCCCACGCCGTGCAGCTTGCAGAACCCCAGCCAGAAGGTGGCATTCGGGTGGTGGGTAGCAGCGGCTTTTTCAAAGAGAATGGCGGCTTCGGCAAAGTTCTGCTCGCAGCCCACGCCTTGCAGGCGGCAGAAGCCCAGGCTGCACATGGCCTCAATGTGGCCGGCGGAGGCAGCTCGTTCCAGCCAGGCAAGGGCCAGCTGCTCATTTTTCTGCACCCCCTCACCGCTGAGGTGGGCCATGCCCAGGCGGTACATGCCCTCCAGGTTGCCCTGCTGTGCAGCCTTGACCCACCAGCGGCAGGCCTCCACATGGTTGCGCTCGACACCCTGGCCCTTCTTGTAGCATTCGCCCAGCAGGCTCTGAGCATCAGCATATCCCTGTTCAGCGGCCTTGCGCACCCAGTACAGCCCCTTTTCGTTGGATTTCGGCACGCCGCTGCCGGTGAAATAGCAGCGGGCCAGCTGGAGCTGCGCGGCGGCATCCCCGGCCACGGCGGCCTGCCGGCTGCTTTCGGCCAGCGTTGCAATTTCCACGGCCTCCTCCACCTCAAAATCGGCCCATTCCTCCTGGGCGTTGAGCACGGTGGTGAACAGAAACAGGGGAATCAGGGCGCGGTGCATCATATCCTATACAGTAAATCCGACAATACTCTAGCAGTTTTTGTTGAAATTTACAAGGGCGTTGACGCGGGAGACCCGGGCAGCAGCTGCGTTCTGCGAGTGGTCAACAGCCCGTAGAAGCAGGAGGAACACGGGCAAGGACGCTTTCCGGCGCCGGGGGGAAGGAGCAGAGGCCGGGCCTGCCGCCGTACAAAAAACGGCAGCGGTCATAATATTGGCTTGTGGTCTGTGGGGATTTCGTGTAGAATTGCGCCCGCAAATGACAGAAAAACCGCTACAGCTTGGACTTGCAGGCCTTGGAACAGTGGGCACCGGGGTGTATGAAACCCTTTGCCGGAACCATGAATTGCTGGCCGCCCGCGCCAAGATGCGCTATGCGGTGAAGAAGGTGGCCGTGCGCGATATGAACCGCGTGCGCGATGTGGAGATTGCTCCGGAGATGCTGACGCCTGACTGGCGCGAACTGGTGAATGACCCGGATATAGACATCATCATCGAACTGATTGGCGGCACCACCGAGGCTTATGAGCTGGTGACCAGTGCGCTGAAGGCCGGCAAGCCGGTGGTGACGGGCAATAAGGCGCTGCTGGCGGAATACGGCGGCGAGCTCTTCAAACTTTCGGCAGAGAAGGGGGTTCCCCTGTATTTCGAGGCTTCCTGCGGTGGCGGTATCCCGATTATCCAGAGCCTGCAGAATTCACTCATCTGCAACAATGTGGAGAGCCTGGCCGGTATCATCAACGGCACGAGCAACTACATCCTGTCCTCTATGGAGCGCAAGGGAGTCTCCTTCGAGACTGCACTGGCCCGCGCTCAGGCCAAGGGCTTTGCCGAGGCCGACCCCACGCTCGATATCAATGGCTGGGATGCGGCACACAAGGCGCTCATCCTCGCCATGCTGGCCTACGGTACCCCGATTTCTCCGGAAAAGATTTCGGTGTACGGCATTGAACGCGTGACGGCCACGGATTTCCGCTTCGCGCACCAGATGGGCTACACCATCAAGCTGCTGGTGGTCATCAAACACCATGCGGATACCGATGCCCTGGAACTGCGCGTGCAGCCCAGCTTTGTGCCGCGGGAGCACCTGCTGGCCAATGTGAACGGCGTGTTCAACGCCATTGCCGTGAAAGGCGATATCGTGGGCGAGACTATCTTCTACGGCAGGGGGGCGGGCAAGAACCCGACGGCCAGCGCGGTCATCGGTGACATTGTTCTGGCCATGCGCGACCTGCACCACCCGGAATTCCACACCGGATTCCACCCCTACACCAAGACGCTGGAGGTGCTGCCGCAGGAAGACACCGTCACGCCGTACTACGTGCGCTTCCTGGTTCCCAGCCGCCGTTCCGGTGTGATTGCCGGCATCGCCCGTGTGCTGGCCAAGTACGACATCAGTATTTCCTCCACCAACTCCACGCCGCATGAGGATGACGAGTCTGAGAACGTGGAGAACGACCTGGTGTTCACCCTGCATGCCTGCGCGTGGGGCAAGCTCAAGACGGCGCTCAAGGAAATCGAGGCCGAGGGGTGCATTGCCCCGCATCCGGCTGTGTTCCGCATCGAAACTTTCAACTCATAAACCAGACCGATTATGGCACTTATCGTACAGAAATACGGCGGCTCCTCCGTGGGCACCATCGACCGCATCCGCAACGTAGCCCGCAGACTCATCGAGGTGAAGAAGGAGGGCAATAAAATCATGGCGGTCATCTCGGCCATGAGCGGTGTGACAGATAAACTGATTGGCCTGGCCCACGAGGTGATGGACAACCCGCCGGAGCGCGAGCTGGATATGCTGCTGGCCACCGGCGAGCAGCAGAGCATTGCCCTGCTGTGCATGGCTATCACTGATATGGGGTACAAAGCCATGAGCTTCACCGGTCAGCAGGCCGGCGTGTGCACCTACGGCTCCCACACCCGCGGCCGCATCCATTCCATCGACCCGAAGCGCGTCCTCCAGGCGCTGGAGGATGACTACATCGTGGTGTGCGCCGGTTTCCAGGGCGTGACGGTGGATGGCACCATCCACACACTGGGTCGCGGCGGTTCCGATTTGTCTGCCATTGCCATGGCGGCAGCGGTGAACGCCGACCTGTGCCAGATTTTCACCGATGTGGACGGTGTGTACACCTGTGACCCGCGTGTGGTGAAAGATGCCCGTAAGATTTCCGTACTCTCCTATGAAGAAATGCTGGAAATGGCTTCCAGCGGTTCCAAGGTCATGCAGGCACGCTCCGTCGAATTCGCCAAGAAGTTCGGCGTCGTGTTCGAAGTCCGCAATTCCATGAACAACAACCCCGGTACCATCGTGCAAGAAGAAACTTCCGCTATGGAGTCCCTCGCCGTGCGAGGCGTCTCAATCGAACGCAACCAGGCCCGCGTCACTGTGTCGGGCATCACCGCCCCTGTGGCCTACACCGCCGTCATCCTCTCCGCCCTCTCCGATGCCGAGATTAACGTGGATATGATTGTGGCCAACACGGCTCACGACGGTCAGGCCCGTCAGTCCTTTACCATGAACATGAACGACCTGGGTGCCGCCCAGGCTGCGCTCAAGAAGGTGCTGCCCCAGCTGGGCGAGACAGCCCGCATGGAGACCGAAGCCGGGCTTGCCAAGCTTTCCGTGGTGGGCGTCGGCATGCGCTCCCACACCGGCGTGGCCGCCACCATGTTCCAGGCACTGGCCGATGCCGGCATTGCCACGGGCATGATTGCCACCTCCGAAATCCGCATTTCCACCACGGTGGAAGCCGGTGACATTGAGCAGGCCGCCCGCGTGGTGCACAGCGCTTTCCATCTGGACCAGGTGAACGCCTGACGCAGAACCGGACATGATGGAAGAGGAGAAATCCGCAGAAACTTCTACTCCCATAGAGGAGGAGGAGCTCGAGTTCCGCCCCTGGGTGAAGTGGTGCGGCGTGGGCTTGCTGGGTGCTGTATCCGTCGGGCTGTTCCTGGCTACCTACCATGTGGGCTACAGCCAGGGTGAGGAAGCCGGCTTTGCTGCGGCTACCCGTTCGGGGCTCGTGGAGCAGTCGCTGAATGAGGCGGCTTCCCACAATGTTCTGAACTTTATGCGCCTGTCATCCGCATCGGATGAGCACCTGCTGCAGGCCGCGGCAGATGTGGAGGCCGCTTTTGCCTGGGTGCGCGACCCCGAGGTGCGCCTGGAGGCAGAATGGTGCCTGGCGCATGCGCTGCTTTCCCGCAACCTTCACGAGGCTGCGGTTGCGGTGCTGAATCCGCTTTTCCAGCGTGTCCCGCGCAGTGCGGACTGGGCCCACCGCGCAATGGCTGCCGGCAACCTGCTCATAGCCGGGCAGCAATATAAGCCCGCTGAGGATTATTTCAAACAATCCTCCTCCATTTTTGCTGAGCTGAAGCAGAGCATCTGGCAGCAGGAAGCTCAGGGGCAATTGATTGCCCTGGCTGCCTGTGCCCCCAAGGGGGGGGATGAGGCTCTGGCTGCCCTGGAAGCCCTGCTGGCCGAGCTGAAGGCAGATGATGAAGGAACCCGCCAGCTGCGCTCCATGGCGCTGGTGCATATCGGTGCGCTGCACCGCTGCGCCGGCCGCAAAGCCGAAGCTGAGCAGAAGTTCCGGGAGGCCCTGGCCGCGGTGGAAAACCTGCGCATGGTGCGCCCGGAGGGAGCCGTGAGCCGCGGTGCTGCGCATCTGGAGCTGGGGGATTCTGCCGCCGCCGAACCCATGCTGCGCATTGCCGAGGGAAATTCCGGCCAAAGCCTTTCTGATGTCGCTTCCCGCGTGCTGGCGCTGCGTTATCTGGCCATTATCGAGCAGCAGCGCGGTCACCATGTCACGGCGCTGGCCATGCTGCACCGGGCCCAGGGTATGGCCGAGGGGCGCGTACTGAGTGGCAATGCGTTCTGGCCCTGCCTGCATGACCAGCGAGGGTGGATGCACTACATGGTGCAGAATTACCAGACGGCCCTGCAGGATTTCAATGCCGCCATGGCCGCCACTCAGGAACCCACGCTTCTGATGCAGCCGCTGGAGGGTGCTGCCCGTTGCTACCTGGAACTGGGCAAGACGGCCGAAGCTCAGCCCCTGCTGGAAAATTGCCTGAATCTCCGCCGGCAGTATACCCCGGATGACCGGAGCGCCCTGGGCCGCCTGAATCTGCTGCTCGGTCAGCTTTATGACCAGCAGGGCAAGGCTGCCGAGGCCGAAGCTGCTTACCGCGTGGCCGTGGAGAACCTGACCGGCGACACCCCGGATGAACAGGCGAACCGTCTGACGGCCCTGCTGGGGCATGCCTACATTCTCACTGAACTGCAACGCTGGGCAGAGGCCTATGCCGCCTGGGAACAGGTGCTGCCGCTGGTGCAGGAGCAGTTCGACCGCCGCGAGGAAGTCCGCACCCAGATGCGCCGCATCAAACCCCTTATTCCGGCAGATCCGCCTGCCGGTGAGCCGGCCCCGGCTCAGTCCTGATTGAACCCTGCTAACATCTTGATACCTGTATGAGCCGCCGTTATCGTCCGCCCCGTAAGAAAAGCAATCATACCGTTCCGCTTGTCGCAGCCGGTCTCACCGTTGCGGCCCTGGCTCTGTGGGGGCTTTTTGCCAAGGGGCAGGATATCATCCTCTTCTTCAAGGGTGAGACTATCGTGGTGCCCAGCAATGCTGAGGCCAATGCCAACCTTTCACGCCTGCTGAACGATTTGTCCGGCGATAAGGCCCGCCTGCTGGAGCTGGCGGAAAACGCCCGCGCCCGCCTGGGCTGGATTGAGAATGCTGACACGCAGCGCCAGTTCCGCTGGTTCCTCATGAGCCGGCTGGTGGATAAGGGGCTGTGGCAGGAGGCCGTGCGCATCCTGCCGGAGGTGGAATCGCTTGCCCCCGTGGAAGGCCTGGATCGCCTGGCTGTGGCTGCCGCAGAACATGGTGACTATGAGCTGCAACTGCGGCTCGACCGGGGCTTGCAGGATAAACTGGTGAATACCCCGGAGCATACGGAGCTGCTGCTGCGCTCCATCCGCCGCTCTGCCGAAACCTGCATCCGCATGCAGCACAATGATGAGGCCGTGAAGGCTATTGCCCGGCTGGATGCGCCGAATGTGCTGGCCCGGCTGCGTGACCCGGAGCTGGCCGCAGAGGCCGCCTCCTTGCAGATGCTGCGTGCCAGCGTGTGCGCGGTGAAGGAACCGGTGCTGCAGATGACCCGCAACATCCTGGAACAGGCCAAGTGGCCGCTGTGCCCGGCTACCTCCCAGCTCATGCTGGAGGAGGTGACCACGGCGCTGCGCGATAATCCCAACCTGCCGCAGCACACGCTCAAAGAGATTGAGGAGAAGCTGCTGCGCTGCCGCGATGCCATGCTCGAATACCCGGATAAGGAGCATCGCCTGCCGCAGTGCTACCTGCTGCTGGGCGAGCTGCGCCACCGCCTGGGGAACCACGATGGCTGTGCTCAGGCCCTGACCCTGGCTGCTGCCTTTGCCGAAGGGTATGGTGAGATGACTCCGCAGCTGCAGACCCGCATTGCCCGCATCCGCTCCCGCGCCAATGAAGCCCGCGGCAACACGCAGGAGGCCGTGCGCGATTACCGCTACCTGCTGGATTATGAGAAGGATACCGCGGAAATCATGCGCGTGCTTACTTATCTGGCCACGCATACGGATGGCGAGGAGAAAATCCAGCTGCTGACCCGTAGCTGGGAGATGATGCAGCAGAACCCTGACCTGGTGAAGAAGGATTCCGACTTCCGCTCCCGCACCGCGCACGAACTGGCCGATTACTACACCACCAGACAGGACTACACGAACGCCCTGAAGTGGGTGCAGGAATGCACCCGCATGGTGGAGGAAGTGAACCCCGACCTCACCACCGGCAAGACCCTGCGTGCCCGCCTGAATCTGGCCCTGGCTCAGCGCAAGGCAAATCAGGATATTCCCTGTTTCCGCACGCTGCGCAGCATTCAGAGCAGCATAGACCAGATGAGCGATGAGGACAAGGAACGCCTGGAAAAGGCAGAGCAGGGGATCTACCGCACCACCATGCGCGAGCTTTCCCGCACTTGTCTCCTGCTGGGGGATAAGACCACGGCCAAGGCCTTTGCCCGCAAGATTCGCGAGGACCTGCCGGAAAAGGTCCGCTGATTCGTATACACTGATTTCTCTCTCCCCCCCTCTGAATCGCCATGGCTTCCATGCAGAAAAAGAGCCTCATTGCCACGGTGACCATCTTCTGCTGCCGCTTTACCGGGCTGCTGCGCGAGATTGTGTTCACCTCCCTCTTCGGCGCCACCGGGGCGCTGGATGCGTTCCTGACCGCCTTCCGCGTGCCCAACATGCTGCGCGATATGTTTGCCGAGGGCGCCATGTCCCAGAGCTTCACCAGCGTGATGAGCAAGGTGGAGAAGCAGCAGGGGCCGCAGGAAGCCTGGGCCCTGGCGCACCGCGTGAGCTCGCAGCTCATTTCCCTCATGGTCTGTATTGTGGCGCTGGGTATTCTGCTGGCCGGCACCTTCATGCAGCAACTTTATCCCGAGCGTGCCCGCGTGGTGCTGCAGACTCCCTGGGGAGCTCCGGTCATGCAGTGCACCGATGCGGCATTCCGCGGGTTCCGCACCACGATTGACGGCACGAAGGAAGCCGTGTTCACCGCTAATGAGCGCCTGCAGGGGCTCACGGAGACCTCCTGCATCCGCGTTTCTGCGCTGGAGAAGCTGCACCACGGGCAGACCCTGGTGCTCACTGCTGCTTCGGAGGGGGTGCCCGCCGGAGCTACCCGTGTGGAAGCGCAGAGCTTCATGGGGCTGGCCACGAATCTCTGCCGCATCATGTGGCCCTTCATCCTGCTGGCCTCGGTTTCGGCCCTGTGCATGGGGGCGCTGAATGTATTCGGCGTGTTCGGCCTGCCGAACCTGGCCAGTGCCGCTTTCAACCTGACTACCGTGGGCGTGGGCGCGGCTGTGGGTTGGTTCATTGACCCGTCTTTCGGTCCGCAGGCCTTGTACGGCTTTGCCATCGCCGTGGTGTGCGGTGGTGCGGCTCAGGTGCTTTTCCAGCTGCCGAAGATGCGCAGCAAGGGCTACCGGCCGCATTGGAATATCGGCCTGCGGTGGACTGGCCGCTGGTTCAGCTTTACGGATGAAGCCACCCGCCGCGTGTGGCTGCTCATGCTCCCCGGTGTGATTGCTGCCGGCATCACCCAGACCAATATCTTTATCAATACCTCCTTTGCGCTCTATCTGAAACCCGGTTCGGTGACAGCGCTTTCCAGCGCATTCCACCTCTGGCAGCTGCCGGTGGCCCTCTTCGGCGTGGCGGTGGGCATGGTGGTGCTGCCGGCGGTGTCGCGCATGGCGCTTACCTCCGGTGGCGAAACGGGTAAGGAAATTTCCGTGCATCTGGCCAAGGCGTTGCGCTTTGTGGCCTTGTTTGCCGTGCCCTCGGCCATCTTCCTCTGCATCTGGGGCGAGGAGATTGTGAGTGTGTTCTACCAGCGTGGCAGGTTTGATTCCGCTGCTTCCGCCTTCACCGGTGATGTGCTGGCGGCCTACTCCCTGGGACTTCTGGCCTATGCGGGCATGAAGGTGCTCCAGCCCGTGTTCCTGGCGTTGGAAAAGCCCTGGGCCCCTGCCGGGCTGGCGCTGGTGGCCTTCTGCATCTCCGTGGGCTGCAACTATACCTTCGTGCATGTGTTCAACATGCCGGCCACCTACCTGGCGCTCACTACCTCCATCGTCACCACGCTGAACTTCTGCTTCTATTTCCTTTACATCCGCCACCTGCTGGGCAGCATGTCCTGCGGTGTGCTGCTGCCCGGGCTGCTGCGCATCCTGGGGGCGGGGGCCGTGCTGGCGCTTGCCTGCTGGGGTGTGGTTGCGTTCTGCTTCGGGGATTTCACCTCCTGGGGATTCTTCAGCCGCTTCGGCGCACTGGCTCTGGCCGGTACCGTGGCCGGTGGTATCTACCTGGTATCCTGCGTGCTCTTCCGCGTGCCTGAGTTGCAGCTGCTCACCGGCCGGCTTCTGCGCCGTCGCCGCGGTTAATGATTTTTTTAATTCTGACTTTTTTCCGGGCAGCATGCACAAATTGTGCATGCTGCTGCGCTTTACAGGTATAAAAGCCCCCCCTTCCATATCATGAAAAAGAACTTTCTTAAATCCCTTTTAGTACTGTGTCTGCTCACGCTGGTGGCAGCAGCCGGGCGGGCAGAGGCCCGCGTGCACGTCAGTTTCTCGGTCGGCGGCCCTGTTGTGCACCCGTGCCCGCCGCCGGTGTGTTATCCCTGCCCGCCGCCGGTCTGCCGCCCGTGCCCGCCGCCCTGTCATGCGCGGCACCATTTCCACCACCGCAGGCACCACCACTGCCCGCAGCGTGTGGCACCCCCGCGGCCGGCATCGCATGCGCACCGCGTGCACCAGCACCGCCACCCGGTGCACCGCCATGGCGGACGCGGGCATGGGCCGCACAGACGCTGAGCCGCACGAATATCAGCTCCGGGAAATTGGGCGCGCCGACAAAAGTGCGGTGCGCTTCGCACTTCTGCAAATTCCCATTTTGTGAGCAGTCTAGAGTTTTTAGAGATGCCAAATTGTCATTTTACGCGGAAAATGACTTGTAGATAAGGAAAAAGGCTTGCCACGCCACGGGCGATTTAGTAAAATGGCGCACCGCATTTTCCCCCGGTGGCATACAGGTGCCTCATGAGCTGCCGGGTAGGGGCCTTAGAGGAGATGCGAAAAACATTAACCTAAACACATTATAATGAGCAACACTGAACTGGAGGCTTTGATTAACTCCAAGCTTCCGAACTTCCGCAAGGGTGACATCGTGAACGGTACCATCCTTGAAATCCGCCCGCAGGTCGTCCTCGTGGACATTGGTTACAAGTCTGAGGGTGTCATCCCCGTTTCCGAGTTTGAGGACGAGGAAATCGAGGTGGGCGATCAGATCGAGGTGCTTCTTGAGAGCCTCGAAAACGACGAAGGTCTCGTCGTCCTTTCCAAAGAGAAGGCTGCCCACAAGCAGAACTGGGACAAGATTGTGGCCGTTTACAAGGACGGCGGTCTGGTCAAGGGTAAGGTTAAGAGCGTCGTGAAGGGTGGCCTCATGGTCAACGTCGGCGTGGAAGCCTTCCTTCCCGGCTCCCAGGTGGACATCATCCCGCCCAAGGACCTCAACGAGTTCGTGGGCAACGTGTACGAATTCAAGATTGTGAAGGTGAACGACGAGCGCAAGAACATCGTTCTCTCCCGCCGCGAGGTCATCGAGGCCGAGCGCAGCGAGCAGCGCCAGCGTTTCCTGGAGACCGTGGCTATCGGCGACCGCGTGAAGGGCCTGGTGAAGAACATCACCGATTTCGGCGCTTTCGTGGACCTCTCCGGCATGGACGGTCTGCTGCACATCACCGACATGAGCTGGGGTCGTGTGAACCACCCCTCCGAGCTGCTTCACATCGGCCAGGAGCTGGAGGTTCTCATCCTCGACGTGGATCGCGACAAGGAGCGCGTGTCCCTGGGTCTCAAGCAGCTGTCCGACAACCCCTGGGCAGACATCGAGGCCAAGTACCCCATCGGTTCCCAGGTCAAGGGCCGCGTGACCAAGCTTCTCGCCTACGGCGCCTTCGTGGAGCTGGAGAAGGGCGTGGAAGGTCTGGTGCACGTGTCCGAGCTGAGCTGGACCAAGCGCATCACCCGTCCGAGCGACGTGCTGTCCCTGGATCAGGAGATCGAGGCCGTTGTGCTCAACATCTCCGTGGAAGAGCAGAAGATTTCCCTCGGTATCCGTCAGCTCGACGAGAACCCCTGGGAGGCTATCGAACAGCGCTTCCCCGTGGGCACCGTTATCTCCGGCGCTGTGCGTAACCTCACTCCCTATGGTGCCTTCGTGGCCCTGGAGGAAGGCATCGACGGCATGATTCACGTGTCCGACATGAGCTGGACCCGCAAGATTAACCACCCCTCCGAAGTCCTCAAGAAGGGCGACGTGGTGGAGGCCCGCGTGCTGAACATCGACAAGGAGAACCAGCGTGTGTCTCTCGGCATCAAGCAGCTTGAGACCGACCCGTGGGAATCCATCGACAGCCGCTTCAAGGTGGGCGACCTCGTTTCCGGTACCGTGGCCAAGATCGCTTCCTTCGGTGCTTTCGTGAACCTGGACGGCGATATCGACGGCCTCATCCACATCTCCCAGCTTTCCGAGGAGCACGTGGAGCGCGTCAAGGACGTCATCAAGGTGGGCGATGCCATCAAGGCCCGCGTCATCAAGGTCGACAAGGTGGAGCGCCGCATCGGTCTTTCCATCAAGGCTGTGAACTACGATCCCGAGCAGCTGCGTCGCGAGACCGCCGCCTTCGAGACCGTTCGCGCCGGCGACATGGTGGGTCTGGAGCAGGCCTTCAACCTGGCTGCCCTGCAGTCCGAGGAGTGGAGCCCCTCCCAGAACTAATCATACGATTAGCACCTGATTACTACAAAAACCGCTGCGGGCAACCGCAGCGGTTTTTTCATTGACCAAAAGGGCATTGTGGTGTAATCTTTTCGCGCACATGAGTACTCTCTCCACCACTGATATTTTCGGGATTCCGTATGTGACCGCCTCCTTGCCGGTGGCGGGGGCAGAGTGGGTGCGGCTGGCGCGGGAAACGCAGCAGCCGCTGCTGGTGGCGCATTCGGATGTGCATGTGCTCACCCGTGCGCTGCATGATGCGGCGGATTATGGGGCAGGGCTGCGCACCTTTGATTTCATCTGCCCGGATGGCATGCCCATTGTGTGGCTGATGCGCCGCAAGGGGGCGGATGCCCACCGCCTGTATGGCCCGGATGTGATGGAGGTGATGTGGGACCAGGGCCGCGCGGGCGGAGTGAAGCATTTCCTGCTTGGTGGTTCCGAAGAGGCCATTGCCCGCTTAAAGGTGAATCTGGAAAAGGGCTATCCCGGTGCGGAGGTGGCGGGGCATTATTGCCCGCCCATGCCGCCGTGGCCGGAGGGGGAGGACGAGCGCATGCTTGCCGCTATCCGCGAGAGCGGGGCCCACTGCGTGTGGGTGGGGCTTGGCTGCCCGCGCCAGGAACGCTGGCTTTTTGAGCACCGGGCGCAGCTGCCGCCCGCCGTGTATTTCGGTGTGGGCGCGGCTTTTAATTTCCACGCCGGGTTGGTGCAGCAGGCTCCGGCCTGGGTGCGCTCGCATGGCCTGGAGTGGCTCTACCGCCTGTGCAAGGAGCCGCGTCGCTTGTTCAAGCGCTACCTGGTGCATAATACCCGCTTCATCTGGTATTGCCTCACGCGCAAGGTGTGACTGCTTTTTTCCGGAGCTGGTGCAGGTTTATTCTGCCCCGGCTCCCCCGGATTCCGGTGCGATTGCCGCTTCATGGGCGTTGAGTGCGCTTGACAGTCGGGGGACTAAGTGGTAGAGTCGTGTGCATGAGCAGTGAGAGTGCAGCGCGCGCGTGGGCATGTGTGAATCTGGAAGCCATCGCGCATAATCTGGATATCGCCCGCCAGGCTCTGCCGGATACCGAGCTGATGCCGGTGGTGAAAGCCGGGGCCTATGGTCATGGGCTGGAGCCGGTGGCCCGCCGACTGGATAATCACGGTATTTCTTTCTTCGGTGTGGCGAATGTGGGCGAGGCCCGCCGCTTGCAGCGAGCCAGCGTGCGCACGACCCCGTTCATCCTGGGCCCCACTTTCCCTGAGGAGCGCGAGGAAATTGTGCAGAACGGCTGGTGCTGCACCATCTCCACGGTGGAGGAAGCCGCACATTTCCAGAGTCTGGCGGCTTTGTATGAAAAGGAGATTGCCCTGCATGTGGCGGTGGATACCGGCATGGGCCGCGAGGGCTTCCTGCCTGCGCAACTGGTCGGAGCGGCTGAGCAGATGAAGGCTATGCCGAATCTCCGCATCGAGGGTATTATGTCGCATTTCCCCTCGGCGGATGAGGATGTGCCTTTCACGCAGGATGAAATCGGTCTCTTCACCGATTGCGCGAATACGCTGCAACAGCATTTTGAGCTGCGCTACCGCCACATTGCGGCCAGTGCAGGGGAGCTGGGTTATGAGGTGCCGGTGGCGAATCTGGCACGCCCCGGTCTGCTGCTGTATGGCGTGGCGCCCATGGCCTCGATATATGATGGGGTGCTGCGGCCCACGCTGAGCCTGCACGCCCGCGTGACCCTGGTGCGCGAGCTGCCCGCCGGTCATGGAGTTTCCTATGGCCGAACCCACATCACCACCGCCCCCACCCGGGTGGCCACCATCGGTATCGGGTATGCGGATGGCTGGAACCGCCAGATTTCCAACAAGGGCGCCCGTGTCTTCATCAACGGCCATTATTGCCCCATGCTCGGCCGCGTGACCATGGATCAGATTATGGCCGATGTGACTGCCGCACCCGAGGTGAAATCCGGTGATGAGGTGGAGCTGTTCGGTTCCCATATTCCCGTAACCGAGGTGGCGGAGAAAGCCGGCACGATTGTCTGGGAAATCTTTACCGGTCTGGGCCCGCGCCTTCCCCGCGTGTATTGACGCGGCGGTGGCTTATGGCCGCGGCAAATCCTTGCGGCGGATCCAGCGCTCGCCGTTGTCACCGGTCAGCCAGTCGAATAAGCGCTCCCACCATTGCTTCGGGGGCTGGGGGACTTTTATGTAGTACGGCTGCCCGGCCAGTGCGGGCGGGTACAGGATGCGCGAGCCGAAATGCAGTTCAAACGGGTACTCCCAGGCGATTCCCGCGCCGGCAAGCATGGCTTGCAGTTCGCTGCGTATCGGCCGGTGTGCTTCAAATTCCCATTTGTACTCACCGTCCCCCTCAAATTGGAAAAAGACGTGCACGTTCTCATCGATATCGAGGCAGTCATCCTCCCACCATTCGACCACATAGCGGAGCTTGCCGGAGCGGATTTTTTCTTCCAGCTCCGGCCGGTATTGTTGGAAGAGTTGGATTTCTGCCTCTGGTTGATTCTCTGCCATGGGGTGCCGCCGCAGTATGGGTTAATCGGCCTGCTGGTTCATCGCTTCCTGTAGAGCGCGGCGGCAGGCCGGTGCGCGGGAGGGAATGGAATCGCCGCGCATGAGCATCTGCCAGGCGGTGGTGCCGGCGGCATTGCGGGCCTGGGGGTCGGCTCCGGCCTGCACGAGGATGCGGATATTTTCCTCCTGCAGGTTCATGCAGGCCAGCATGAGCGGGGTGAGCCCGTCATTATCTCGGGCGTCCACCGGGGCCCCGGCGGCAATAAGCTGCTGCACGGCGGGGCTGTCGTTGCGTTTGACGGCATCGTGCAGCGAATCCGGTGCCGGCAGGTGCCGGGTGCAGGCTGCTAGCAGGAACAGAACGATAGGGAGGCAGCGCTTCATGCGAAAAGAAAAATCCCGCAGCGGCAGGAGCTGCTGCGGGAGGAATAAAGGTGCATTATCAGAACTTGTGGTCGTCGCCGTAGCCGAAGTGCTCTGCAATGTAGTCCACGTCCTTATCGCCGCGGCCGGAGCAGTTGGCGAGAATGGAGCCCCGGCGCATCTCTCTGGCCTTGCGCATGGCAAAGGCAACGGCGTGGGCGCTTTCCAGCGCGGGGATGATACCCTCGTAGCGGCAGAGCTTAAAGAAGGCATCCACGGCCTCATCATCGCTCACGGTTTCGTACTTCACGCGGCCGATGTCGTGCAGGAAGGCGTGCTCCGGGCCTACGGAGGGGTAGTCCAGACCACTGGCCACGGAATACACGGGCCCAGGTTCGCCCTTTTCATCCTTGAGCATGATGGAGTTGAACCCGTGCATGATACCCTCGCTGCCGTAGTTGATGGAAGCGGAGTGCTCGCCCAGGGTGGGGCCGTGGCCCAGGGGTTCCACGCCGTAGATATCCACCGGGTCGCCGAGGAAGGCGGGGAACATGCCCATGGCGTTGGAGCCGCCACCCACGCAGGCGCAGACCACATCCGGCAGGTGCCCGGTCATCTCCTCGAACTGGTCGCGGGCTTCGTGTCCCACCACCATCTGGAAATCGCGCACCATCATGGGGAAGGGGTGCGGCCCCAGCACGGAACCGATGCAATAGATAGCCTCCTTGTAGTCGCGCATGTAGGCCTCGAAGGCGCTGTCCACAGCTTCTTTCAGCGTCTGCAGGCCGTGGGTCACGCACACCACGTTGGCTCCCAGCATCTTCATACGGGTCACGTTCGGCGCCTGCTTGGCGATGTCCACCGCGCCCATGTGGATTTCGCATTCCAGCCCGTAATAGGCGGCTGCCGTGGCCAGCGCCACGCCGTGCTGCCCTGCGCCGGTTTCGGCAATAATCTTTTTCTTGCCCATGAACTTGGCCAGCAGACCCTCGCCCATGCAGTGGTTGAGCTTGTGGGCGCCGGTGTGGTTCAGATCCTCGCGCTTCAGGTAAATCTGCGCACCACCAATCAGGCGCGAGAGGCGCTCGCAGTGGTACACCGGGGTGGGGCGCCCCTGGAACTGCTTGCGGATGCGGCGCAGCTCATTGATGAACTGGGCAGACTGGCAGATGTCGTTGTACGCATCAGTAATCTCCTTGAAAGCGGGTTCCAGCTCCTTGGGGAGGTAGGCACCGCCGAAACGGCCGTAGAAGCCGTTGGCATCGGGATAATGGCGAAGATAGGTACGGAAATCCATGTCGGCGTGGATATTAGTGCATTTTTCCTGCCCGTGCAAGGTTTTTCCGTGACTTGTGGCGTTTTCTGTGTTGTTTGTAGTGTTCATATTGTTGTGTGAATGTGAGTGGGGTTGGAGGTACAAAAAAAGGCCTGTCGTAAGTTCGACAGGCCGGTTATCCGATTTTAGCTGTGAAATGGCACAATAGCTCCTGAGTCCCTTACGCGTGCTTCTGCTGCAAGGGCCACCACCAACGGGCGATGAGGGAAACCATATTCATGTGCTCGGGGCATATTCTGCTCCTCCCGGCTCGCGGAGTCAAGACAAATTTGTGTCGGGAATGAAACTTGATATTTAGTGGGCGATTCGGTACAATGGCGCCGCATGGCAGAGTTTCAGGAGACAGCAGATGTGCAGCAGGCGCTGAAGACCTATTTCGGGTTTGATGAGTTGCGCCCCGGTCAGGACGAGGTGGTGCAGGCTATCATGGCCGGGCGCGATGCCATGGGAATCATGCCGACAGGTGGCGGCAAGTCGCTCTGCTACCAGTTGCCGGCGCTTTGCCGCCCGGGGCTCACGGTGGTGGTTTCTCCGCTGATTGCGCTCATGAAGGACCAGGTGGATGCTCTGCAGGCGCGCGGCATTCCGGCGGCGGCCATCAATTCATCACTGGGGGCAGAGGAGTACCGGCAGGTGATGCAGGCGCTGCGCTATGGCGAATTGAAGATTGTGTATGTGGCGCCGGAACGCTTTGCCCAGGAGGGATTCATGACCCTGCTGCGCGGGTTGCAGATTTCGCTGCTGGCGGTGGATGAGGCGCACTGCCTGAGCCAGTGGGGGCACGATTTCCGCCCGGATTACCTGCGGCTGGGGCGTGTGCGCGAGGCGCTGGGTTATCCGCAGACGGTAGCGCTCACGGCCACGGCCACAGCGCACGTGCGGGAGGATATCCTCACCACGCTCCAACTGAAGGAGCCTGCAGTGGTCATCAGTGGTTTTGCCCGCGATAATCTGGATTTTGCCATCACGCACTGCGAGAGCCGCAAGGCGAAGTTCGAGCGCATTCAGCAGGTGGTGAGCCGGTGGAAAACGGGTATCATCTACTGCTCCACGCGTAAGAATGTGATGCTGGTGTTCGAGGAACTGAGCTCCCGTCACGTGAATGTGGTGGCCTACCATGCCGGCATGACGGATGAGGAGCGCGAGTTCTCCCAGAATGCCTTTGTTTCCGGCCGGGCGGATGTGGTGGTGGCCACAAATGCCTTTGGCATGGGAATTGACCGCCCGGATGTGCGCTTTGTGGTGCATTTCGAGATTCCGGGCAGTGTGGAGGCTTTTTACCAGGAGGCGGGGCGCGCCGGGCGAGATGGAAACCCGTCTGCCTGTGAGCTGCTGTTCAATCATGCGGATTTGAAGACGCAGGAGTTCTTCTTCGAGGGCAGCAACCCGCCCATTAACCTCATCCGCGCCTTGTATAATTTCCTGCGGTTTGAGAGCGACCCGACCACGCACGAATTGCACATCACCGTGGATGCCATGGCCGAGCGGATGGGCAAGGAGGTGAACCCCATGGCGGTGGGTACGGCGCTTTCCTGCCTGATTCATGCCGGAGCCATTCAGCGATTTGATGTGCCGGGACAGCTGACCAAGGGCACTCGCCTGCTGAAACCGGAACTGAACTTCGAGTGCCTGGATATTGACCGGAATTCGCTGGAGGAAAAAGCGCGGCGCGACCACCTGAAAATTGAAGCCATGACCCGCTTTGCCTACTCCATGGGCTGCCGCCAGCAGTGGATTCTGGATTATTTCGGGGAGGTGAATTCCGAGCCCTGCGGACACTGCGATGTGTGCGCTGCCTCCGACAGCAACGAGCGCGAGAAAGTGAGCGGGGACGACCTCTTAATAGTGCGCAAGGCGCTGGCCGGTGTGGCCCGCGCTTCCAGACGCGGTGCCGATGGGGAGTGGATTGCTATTTATGGCCGCGGCAAGATTATGGATATGCTGCGCGGGGCAAAGAATGCCTCCATGCACCAGTATCTTACCTCTCTTTCGACCTACGGCATCCTGAAAAATCTGACGGATGCCAAGATGAAGGCGCTTTTCCGCGCCATGCACGAGGCGGGCCTGCTGCAGAGCACCGGGGGCGATATGCCGCTCATCACGCTGACGCCGCAGGGCGAGGATGTGATGCAGAGCCGCGCAGTGCCGCGTCTTTCCCTGCGTTCGTGGAGCTCGGCAGCCCGCAGGCCTGCGCCTTCTGCCGTCCGTCGCGACAAGACGCAACAGCTGCTGCAGAGCATGGGGCTGGGGCGCCTGGATAAGGAGCTCTACGAGCATCTGGCCGAGCTGCGCCGTGACCTCGCGGCGGAATACAACATGCCCGCCTACCGCATCATGCACAACGAGACGCTGCGCGCCCTGGCCACTGAGAAACCCACGACCATGGAAGCCGCTGAGCGGCTTAAAGGCGTGGGCCCCTGGCTGCGCACGCACGGCCTGCGTGCCTTTGTGGAGTTGATTCAGGACTACGAGGAAGGCTGAGGCCTCAGCACAGCCCCTTGTAGTCGTATCCGGCTTCTTTGATAGTGGCTGCCAGAATGGCTTCGTCCACCGGGCCTTCTGAGCAGATGATGACGGTGGCGGCCTTGTGGTCGGCTTTTACTTCGGTGATGCCGGGGAGGGCGCTGAGGGCCTGGGTGACATGGCGCTCGCAGTGCGGGCACATCATGCCTTGTACGGAGATGGTGGTGGTGTTCATACTGGTCTGAATGGGGGGAAGGAGTTTCAGGTGTCGGAGCCGGAGCGCGTTGCAGACTACAAAAAGACTGCTGAGGCTCATGGCGGCGGCGGCTATGGCGGGGCTGAGCAGCCAGCCGGTGAGCGGGTAAAAGGCTCCTGCCGCCAGCGGGATGGTGAGCAGATTGTAGAAAAATGCCCAGAAGAGGTTCTGGCGAATGGTGCGGATGACGGCGCGGCTGAGGTTCAGGGCCCCTATGGCATCCATCAATTCGCTGCGTACCAGGATGAGCCCGGAGCTCTCCATGGCAATATCTGTCCCGGCGCCGATGGCAATCCCCACGTCTGCCCGCATCAGGGCAGGGGCATCGTTTACGCCGTCCCCCACCATCGCCACGCAGTGTCCCTCTGCCTGCAGGCGGCTCACCATGGCTTCTTTGTCCTGCGGGGTCACTCCTGCGTAGTATTCTTCAATGCCGGCCTGCCCGGCAATGTGCTTTACGGCGGATTCATTGTCTCCGCTCATCATCAGCACGCGCAGCCCCCGCTGTTTCATGGCCGCTACGGCGGCTGCACTGTCGGGCTTGATGGGGTCTGCCACTCCTATCGAGCCCAGGTATCGCCCATCGTGTGCAAAGTGGAGCTGCGTGATTCCTTCTGCCGATTCGGCGGGAAGCTCAATGCTGTGTTCGCGCATGAAATCCCGGTTGCCGGCCAGTGCCTGCCTTGCTTCCAGCGTGGCCCTGATGCCGCGCCCCGGTATGTATTCCGGATTCTCGCAAATTTCTGGTGTATAGGCACCTGTTGCTTTTCTAATGCATTGAGCGAGAGGGTGTGTATTGTTCTGCTCCAGGGAGCATGCTAATTGGAGAAGTGATGATTTAGACACCCTTTCCGCAGGTGATATGGAAACGATAATCGGTTGTCCGGCAGTGAGGGTGCCGGTTTTGTCGAGTATGATGGCGGTGGCATTACGCGTGTTTTCCATGGTAGCGCCATCGCGGAAGACGATTCCGTTTTCGGCACCTTTACCGGCCCCGGCCATGATGGCGACCGGAGTGGCGAGACCGAGGGCACAGGGGCAGGAAATGACCAGGACCGCAATGGCACAGCTGGTGGCGAACGAAAGACCGGCACCGCAGAACAGCCAGATGGCGGCGGTCAGCACCGAGAGGGCAACGACACAGGGAACGAAAATTCGCGAAATCCGGTCGGCCAGGCGGGAAATCGGGGCTTTGGAGGCTGCCGCTTCACCGACTAGGTGAATGATGCCGCTCAGGGTTGATTCTGTGATGGTGCGGGTGGCGGTGGCCTGCAAGGCTCCATTGCCGTTGATGGTACCGGCATATATCGGTGAGCCTGTTTTTTTCAGCACGGGCATGCTTTCTCCGGTCAGGGAAGATTCATCGATGCCGGAGCAGCCTTCCGTGACTGTTGCATCCACAGGCACACGCGCACCTGCGGCAATGCAGATGGTATCACCTCGTCTGACCTCTTCTGCCGAAACGGTGACTTGCTTGCCATCCTTTAGCAGGGTAGCTGTCCGGGGCAGGAGTGATTTCAGTTTGTTGAGCGCATCTCCGGTGTGGAGCGTGGCCCGGCTTTCCAACCACTTGCCCAGGGTGATGAGGGTGAGAATCATGCCGGCTGAGTCCACATAGCTTGTGCCGCTGTGCAGCACAAGTATATCCACCAGACTGTAGATGATTCCTGATGCAGCACCCAGTGAAATGAGCGTGTCCATGTTGGGCGCGCCATTCAGTGCGGATTTCGCGCCCGAAATGAAGAATCTGCGGTTTATGATGATGATGGGTATTATCAGTACAAACTGAAATACAAGGGATAAAGTGTTTGTTTGAAAATGGTGTAAGTATACCAGTGGGAGGAGGAATAGAAATGAATCGACTAAACGGTGCAGAATGGCGGAATCTTCGTTGGTTTTAGTCGGAATGGCCGAGGATGCGCCGTAGCCGGCCTGCTCAACGGCAGCGATGATTTCCTGCTCTGTCAGTTGGGTCTCATCGTATTTCAAACGCATGCTCCGGGTCAGCAGATTGACCTGCGCTTCGCTCACTCCCCTTAATGCTCCTGCCACTTTTTCCACCCGGGCTGAGCATGCGGCGCAGCTCATGCCCGTGACGCTGAAAATCTGCTGCTTCATGGGTGTTAGTTTACTCGAACACTTGTGAGAGAACAAGCTGTTAATCCGTCATTTGTCTCTGGTGCGGAGGAGTTCATCCATCAATTCGGAGCGAGAGCAGCTGGCGGCATGCCGACCGGTGTGGTCTTTGAGGTAAGGATCTGCGCCATAATCCATGAGGAGCCGGACCATGCTTCGGTTGTCGTCTATCACGGCATGCATGAGTGGTGAAACCCCATTCTCATCGCAAATGTCCGGATTAGCCTTCAGGTCGAGCAGAACTTTTGCGCAGGTGCGATTGTCGCTGAGCACTGCGCTGATAAGCAGGGTTTTTCCGTCTATAACTTTATTAAAATCAATACCTTGGTTGCTTTTAGCCAGCAGCGTGAGGAGCTCGTGGCGCCCGTTTTCAGCCGCAGCGACTGCTGCGCGCATGATGATTTCTTCCGACTGAGTGGCCTGCGGTAGAGAGATGAGTTTCTTCACTACCATTTTCTTACCGAGAATGGCCGCAAGCTCCAGAAGGGAGCGGCCCTCCTCATCGCGAAGCTGATAGGGGTCTGCTTTTTCCTGTTCCCACCTGGAGTTGAGGGCATTGTATGCTTTTACCTCATCACGGAAATCCTTTTCCTGGCGGAGCACTACCCACGCGCAACTGAAAAATATGATGTGGACAGTACACCATACAAAAGACATAAGCGATTTACGCTTAGAGAATAATTTGGCGACACAGAGCAGCAGGTTGACAGCAAACCCAGTAGCGCAGAGCGTAAGCAGCCAGACTTCTACGGAAGCGGGAGTTTCCATTCCTGTGCTGATTTTCCAGGAAAGCAGTATGATGATAATCAGCAGCAGGAGTGGATTCGCAAAGTCTTTCATTTCCGTATTAGCCGGGCAGAGGCTTCTATCCTCGTTCAAGCCTTGTTTTCAATGTCCGCAGGGGGCGGCTCCGGCTTGGCTTCTGTTTCCTTTGGTGCAGAATCGGACTTTTCCTCTGCGGTGGCCGAGGGCTCCGGAGCAGGGGCGGCCGGTTCCGGCTCTCCTGCCGGCTTTTCTTCTGTCGGCTTATCCTCCGGCTGCGCTGGCTTTTTCTCGTCCTTTTCTGTATCGGGTTTAGCCTGAGTTGGTTCCTGCTTTTGCTCCGTCTCCGCCTTGACCGGGGTAGCCGGGGTGTCGAGTTTCAATTTTCTGGGCTGAGCCGGGCTCTGCTGAGCAACTTTGAGAACCGGCTGGCTCTTGGTGGCAGGTGCTGCCGGTTTGGGAGCCGGCTTCTTGTCTTCCTCGGCCTGTTTGGGAGCCTCTTTTTCCACCTCGGCGGCAGGCTGCTTAGAATCAGCGGGTTTCTTGTCTGCATCCTTCTTCTCATCATCCACTTTTTCGCTTACTTTAGCGGCCTTTGTCTGGATGAATGTTTCGAAGAATGCCATGAAGAGTGCGTAAATCAGGAAGAAGGCACCGGGAACAGCCGCCACAATCCACGGGGTACTCTGCACCATGTGAAGAGCCTCAGGCATGCGGGGTGTTTCGCTATTGGCCCACAGCTGCACAGCATAGGTGAAGAAGGAGGTGATGGCGTACCACAGGCCGAAGCTGACCACAGCAGTGATTGCTACGCGGCCGCACGCAGAGGCGCAGAACCAGCCGGCTATGAAGATGAGCAGGGTAAGGGCCACGGGAACCTCGTAGGAGCTTACGGACTGGTAAAGCTGGATGACGGCATCGTTATTGTACAGGGCCTTGGGCAGGGCAATGAACGGCCCGCCGATTTCATAGAGCCCGATGGCGAGCAGTGCGAGAACGGACGCGCAGAATGCAACATTCCAGACCGCTTCCAGCACGCGGGTGAAGGGAAGCATGCCCAGCAGCAGAATGATGACAAACAATACTGAAACGGCGTTGAACCCGCTCAGCATGCTGAGAAGTTGTTCTGCTGAGATGGATTCGCAGAAATTTGCAAGGCCGATGGTGGGGGCGTTCTGCAGGTAGCATGCAAGGGCGAGCAGAACGATGATGCTGAACACCACGCGGAAGAGAGAAGCCAATAATTTCATGTCTCCTTTATTTTAGGCAATTTTTCTGCCGCGTCAAGGGTAAAGCGGATGCATCGCACCATTATTTCCGTTCTAATAAATGCGGGTAAGCGGAATGCAGGATAAAAAGCCGCCGGGGCAGCCCCCGGCGGTGAAATATGCGGAATGAGGCCGGCTTTTTTACTCCGGCAGGCACTCGTCTGCCACCATCTGTTCCAGTGTCTGGCGGCGGCGGATGATGCTCCACTTGTCGCCGTCCACCAGCACTTCGGCAGCCAGCGGGCGGGAGTTGTAGGTGGAGGCCATGCTGAAGCCGTAGGCGCCGGCACTCATTTCGGCCAGCACCTCGCCGGGCTTCACATCGGCAATGCGGCGGTTCTGGGCCTGGAAATCGCCGGACTCGCAGATGGGGCCCACGATATCGGCCACAATCTCATCACCGCAGTGCTCCTGCACCGGCCAGATTTCGTGGTAGCCTTCGTACAGGGCCGGGCGGATGATATCGTTCATGCCGGCATCTATCATTTTGAAGGTCTTGGCTTCGCCCTTCTTCTCATAGATGCAGGTGGTGAGCAGGGCAGCAGCATTGCCGACCAGGCGGCGGCCCGGTTCCAGCAGGATTTTGATGCCAAGCGGCTTGAGCAGCGGAATGAGCGCCTCCGCATAGCTCCGGATGGTGATCTGCTCCGGGTGGGCAGCCCACCACTCGGGCTTGCCGGATTCCAGGCAGCCCTCGTATACGATGCCGATACCACCGCCGATGGAGAAGAATTCGATACCATACAGACCGATGAATTTCTTCACAAGGGGAAGCATCTTCTCCACGGCTGTGGCGAAGGGCTGCACCTCTGTAAGCTGGGAGCCGATGTGAATCTGCAATCCTTTGATGTGCAGGTTCGGCATTTCTGCGGCGATGGTGGCGTATACTGATTCGATGCGGGTGATATCTACGCCGAACTTGTTTTCATTCGTGCCGGTGGTGATGTATTTGTGCGTGTGGGCATCCACGTGCGGGTTCACGCGCACGGCCACGGGAGCTTTCACCCCCATTTCGCCGGCGATGCGGTTGATTTCCCGCAACTCATTCTCGCTTTCGCAGTTGAAACAGTATATTTTCTGCTCCAGGGCATAGCGGATTTCCGGTTCGGTCTTGGCCACGCCGGCATAGGTGCATTGGGTCGGGTCGCCCCCGGCATTGATGACGCGCCAGAGCTCGCCGCCGGAAACGATGTCGAATCCGGCACCCTGCTGAGCCATGAGATTGAGGATGGCCTTGTTTGAGCAGGCTTTCACTGCGTAGGCCACGTGGGCATCCAGCTCTGCCATGGAGTTGCGGAACTCTGCCAGGTCATCGGCAATGGTCTTTCTGCTGTAGACAAAGACCGGAGTGCCGACGGCAGCTGCGATGTCTGCCAGGTTCACATTCTCACAGTGCAGGGAGCCGTTCTTGTAGGCGAATGAGTGCATCAGTTGATATTCTTGTTAAGTTTTTCGACGTGGGGGGGAGGTTCATCCGAGATGATGGTGGCCACCCAGGAGAGGTCGCGGGAGTTCTTCAGCGCCAGCTTGATGAGCACCATGATAGGCACGGCCAGCAGCATGCCGACCGGCCCCCAGACCCACCCCCAGAACAGCACGGCCAGCAGCACCACCGAGGTGGCAAGGCCGAACTGCTTGCCCAGGAAGATGGGCTCTATGCCATTGCCGATCATGAAGTTGATGAAGATATAGCAGAAGGTGATGACTGCGGCATCTCCCCAGCCGCCCATGAGCAGAGCCATGATGATGGGCGGAATCGCGGCCACGATGGAGCCGATGGTGGGAATATAGTTCAGCAGGCAGGCAACGAGCCCCCACAGGAAGGCGAACGGCACCTCCATGGCAGCGCAGGCCCACCAGGCCAGAGCGCCGGTGGTGGCGCTGGCGATTGTTTTGATAAGCAGGTAGCGCTGAATGCCGCGCAGAGCCACGGTGAAGTCCTCCTTGCCCTTGGTGCTGTTCGGCAGGCGGTGCAGATTGCGCTTGAACAGCTTGGCCTCACCCAGCATGAAGGTCATGAGCACCAGCACCAGGGTGCAGGTGGTCACAAAGGAGATGGCTTGCCCGGAGATGGTCTGAATCAGACCGACAAGCTGCTGCATGTCGAATACCTCCTGCGGGGAGCTCACCAGGGCCCTGGCCTGTGCCTCCAGCCCGAAATTGCCCAGCCAGTTCATCAGTTCGTTATATTTTTCCACCATGCGGGCCGTGAAGTCGCCCTGCAGGGTGTTCTTCATGTCTGCCGCGAGGAATTTGATGATGCTGGCCACGCCGAACAGGATTCCGCCATCCGCAATGACGGTGGCGGTGACAGCCAGCCAGTGCGGGAATTTAAGATATTTGCTCAGCAGTTTGGTGATGGCGTAGCTGATGATGGCCAGGAAACCGGCCATCATGATGGGCAGCAGCACGCCGCGAGCAGCCTGCAGACCCAGGATGACTACCACCGCCCCGGCTGCTGTGAGCAGGAAGCGGCCTCCCTCGCCGAAATGGTTCGGCTGCGTGTTCTGTTTTTCGGGGTGTTCAGCCATAGGACTTTGCCATTCTACACAGCAACACCCGCCATTTCAAGAGGAATTGCGGGTGTTGACAAAAAAACGCATAGTGCCGGGGGCGCTCAGCTGCCGGCGTTCAATTCCATCACAGCGCGTTGCATGGCTTGGAGCCCTTGTTCCAGAATCTCCGGGGCTGTGGCAAAGTTCAGACGCACACACTGCGGGGAACCGAAGTTGGCGCCGTTGTCCAGGAACACATCCGCCTTTTCCAGGAAGAAGTCGTGCGGCGATTCCACGCCCAGGGCCGAGCAGTCTATCCAGGCCAGGTAGGTGGCTTCCTGGTGGCGCACCTTGAGCATGGGCAGTTCGCGCGCGATGAAGTCATACACAAACTGACGGTTGCGGCGCAGGGTGCAGAGGAGCTGCTTGTGCCATTCCCAGCCGTCGCGGTAGGCTGCCAGAGAGGCAGCATAGGCAAAGACATTCAGCGTGGGCAGGGTGTGGCCCTGAATCTTGCGGATGGCGGCCAGTAGTTCCGGGTTCGGCACGGCCATGAAGGTGAAGCAGATGCCGGCTATGTTGAAGGTCTTGCTCGGGGCGCTCAGCATCACGACGCGTTTCAGCAGGTGCTCCGGCAGGCTCAGGGCTGTGGTGTGCTTCAAATCCTCATCCAGCACCAGGTCGCAGTGAATCTCATCGGAGCAGAGCAGCATATCATGCCGCTCGCAGAACTCCGCCAGTCGTAGAATGTCCTCCCGGCTCCAGACCCTCCCCAGCGGATTGTGCGGGTTGCAGAGCAGGAATATCCTGGTGTTCGGGCTCACAGCTGCTTCCATGGCTTCCCAGTCGAACTCCCAGCGGCCGTTCACATTGGCATACGGCACCTGCAGCAGGCTGCAATGGGCGTCCTCATGGCAGTGCAGCATGGGCGGGTATACCGGGGTGCACACCATCACCTCGTGCTCCGGGCGGGTGCAGGCCGTGCGGGTCACCAGGGTGAATGCCGGCACACAGCCCGGAATGGCATGCAGCCACTCCGGCTGCGGATTCTGCACACCGTGCATGGCGGTGAGATACGCGCAAATGGCTTCGCGGAGCTCATCGGTCATGAAGGCATAGCCATAGAACCGGTGGTTAAGCCGCTGCTGCAGAGCGTCCACCACGCATGGTGGCGATTCGATGTCCATATCCGCAATGCCGAAGGGCAGCGGCCCCTGTAAATCCCATTTGATGTTGCCGGTCTCACGCCGGCTGTCGGTGGATGCAAAGCGTATCATATTTTCTCAACTGACCACCTTGCACACTACCAGAATTTTTTTCGCCGGGCAAGCAGAAAACGGCGATTGTCGGCAGGAGATGTGAGGGCAGGGAATAAAGAAAAAGCGCAGAATGACTGATAATCAATCTTTCTGCGCTTTTATATGAGCGGAGAGAGTGGGATTCGAACCCACGGTGACATCTCTGCCACGCTCGATTTCGAGTCGAGTGCCTTAGACCAACTCAGCCATCTCTCCATGGTGCGGTTGCGGGGGCTATTCTGCCTGTTCAGGTGGCGGGTGTCAAGATTTATCTGGCTTGCTGACACGGGGAGGCGCAATAAAATGTCAGGCTGCAACATTTTGTACTTGTGGGGGGCCGCCGATAAATGGTAAATTAAAGAAGTGTTTGAATACATGAGACGGATTGCCTCACACTTGTTGTTGCTGCTGCTGGCGCTGGTGATGTGCCTGGCGGGGGGCGTGTCTGCCCAATCTGCCTGGGAGGTATCGGAGATAGAGGGCGTGGAGTATGTGAAGCTCCGCGATGTGTGGCGTTTTTACAAGTTTGTCCCGCGCAAGGGGCGCCCGGGCTGCGTTTCCTACGGCAGCGGTAAGCATGTGGTATCCCTCAAACCGGACCATTCGGATTTTTATGTGAACAACTACCGCTATGTGCTCTCCCACCCGGTGCGGAAGCAGGATTCGGAGCTCATGATTTCCTCGGTGGATATGCGCAAGCTGGTGGACCCGGTGCTGCGCCCGCGCTATTCCCCGCAGGCCCGGCTGCGCACGGTGGTAATTGACCCCGGCCACGGTGGGCACGATGCCGGGGCGGTGAGTGGCATAGCGAAGGAGAAGGACCTGAACCTGGCGGTGGCCCGCAAGCTGCGCCGCATGCTGGAGCGCCAGGGCTACCGCGTGGTGTTGACCCGCGATGGTGACTATTTCCTGACCCTGCAGCAGCGTGTCGCCATTGCGAACCGGATTCCGGATTCTGTGTTTGTGAGCATTCACCACAATGCGGGCCGCAAGGCTGCCAGTGGTATCGAGACATTCACCCTGGCGCCGCATGGCACCACCTCCCCGTTTGCCCGCTCCCGCCGTTTTGATGACCTGGCCGGTAATAACCAGGACAGCGAGAATATAGCCCTGGCCACGGCGGTACACAGCCGCGCCATCCGCAGCTCCGGTGCCATCGACCGCGGGATTCAGCGTGCCCGTTTCTCGGTGCTCTGCACGATTCGCCGCCCGGCCATCCTGTTCGAGGGAGGCTTTGTTTCCAATCCTTCGGAATGCCGGAAGATGGTAACGGATAATTACCAGAACATGCTGGCCGACAGTATCTGCAAGGGCATAGTGGCCTATAACAACACCGTGTGCCGTCCGGCTCGCCGGGATGTGGCCGCGAGTAATCCCGGCTCCGGGCGCGTGCGTACCAGTATTTCCGGCTCTCGTGTGGGAAGCTACCCCCGTAAGAAATGATGAGGATGCGGTTTGCAAGGTGGGGTGTTTTTCTGCTGGCAGGGGCCATGTGGCTTCCCTGCGCCTACGCCAATGCGGCGGAGGATGCCGCCAAGGCGGCAGAGTCTGCTCCGCCTGAGCCCCCTGCGGCCCCAGCACCCCAGGCAGCACCTGCGGTGGGCACCTGGCACATCCGCGAGGTCGATGGTGTTGAATACCTGCCGCTGGAGGATTTGCGCAGTTTTTACAAACTGATGCCCATGCAGCCGAAAGGGCGCAAGGTGGCAGGGCAGCGAATGCTGGGCAATGGTGAGGTGACGCTGGTGTTTGGCCCGGCCCCGCGCGAGCTGCGCATTCAGGAGCGCCTTTTTATTCTTTCCCACCCGGTGCAGGAGGATGCTTCCGGCGATTTGCTGGTGTCAAAGATGGACGTGCTGCAGGTGATTGAGCCGGTGCTGCGGCCCACTTACATTGCAAACCGCAGCGCCGTGCGCACGGTGGTGATTGACCCCGCCCACGGTGGCCACGATACCGGTACCGTCACCCCCTATGCCCGCGAGGCGGATGTGGTCCTGGTGGTGGCTCTCAAACTGGGTGCCGAACTGAAGAAACGCGGGTACGAAGTGGTTTACACCCAGGAGCACAACCAGTACATGTCGCCGCAGGGCAGGGTGGATAAGGCCAATGCCGCCCCGGCCGCCATTTTTGTGAGCCTGCATCTGAACAGTGGCCGAAGCGATATGAAGGGGTCTCAGGTATACACCTTGGCTCCGCTGGAAAAAGGTGAAAAGCCGCTTCCCGGGCATGACTTCAGCCAGTCCGGCATAGCGCTGGCTCTGGCCCTTCAATCCAGCCTGGTGGAGAAGGCCGAGACCGAGGACGGCGGCTGCCGGCGTGCGCATTACAGCCCGTTGAACTCGCTGCGCTGCCCCGGTGTGATAGTGGAGCTGGGCTATGCCACGAACCCGGAGGAGGGAACCCGCCTGTCAACGGAAGAATACCAGCTCAAACTTGCCGGCGCACTGGCTGATGGTGTGGATGCGTTTGCCCGCGTGATGAATCCGGCCACGAATCTGCAGGTGCAGAAGGCTCCTGTGGTGGAGACTCCGCCGCCCGCCCCGGTGAAGGTGGAGCCAGCTCCCGCCAAAAAGGCCCAGCCAGCCAGGCAGAAGGCCCAGCCGCGCAAGCGGGCTGCCCGCCGCCGCGCTCCGGCCAGGAAGAATTCCCGGCAGCAGCGCCGCAGCAATCGCCGCCGTTGATAGCGCGCAAATGCGTGCCACCTCTTTTCCAGGGCGCACGCTCTGCAAATAAAAAGGGCAGCCGCAGCTGCCCTTTGCGTTGAAGTCGTTGTTTCGAGCGCAGGATAATCAGTCCACGTTGTCGAAGATTTCCTCCGGCTTGAAGAAACGCTTGATTTCCACCTCTGCGCTTTCGGGGGAGTCGGAAGCGTGGCAGATGTTGAGCATGCTGTTGGTGCCGAAATCGCCGCGGATGGTGCCTTTGTCAGCCTTCATGGAGTTGGTGGGCCCCAGGATGGAGCGCACGCGGGTGATGACGCCGGGGCCGGAAAGCACCAGGGCCACCACGGGGCTGGTCTGCATGAACGCGGAGAGGGTGGGGAAGAGGGGCTTGTCATCAATCACCAGGTCGATGATGTGGGCGTAGTGCTCACGCAGGATGGCGTCATCCAGCTGCATCATCTTCATGCCGCGCAGGCGGAAACCTTCGCCCAGCAGACGCTGCAGGATGATACCGGAAAGATTCTTGCGGACGCAGTCCGGCTTGAACAGAATGAGTGTTTTTTCGTCGCGGTTCATAATGTCTTGAAGTGTGTGCCCTTTTTACTCTCCGAGTGGGCTTCTGTCAAGGAAAAAGCCGTGCGCTTACATGATTTCGCATTGCGGAGCCGGGGGAGAAAGAGTATACTGCCTGCCAGAAGAATATGAAACACACACTCCGTTACGAGCCCATTCCCGCCGCCTTTTACCAGGCCAACCGTGATAAGCTGGCTGCCCAGCTGCCCGCAGGGGCGCTGGTGATTGTGCATGCCAATGATATCTACCCCACGAATGCGGATGGCACCCTGGCCCACCACCAGAATGCCAACCTGTTCTACCTCACCGGCATTGACCAGGAGGAAACCGTGCTGCTCATGCGTGTTGGTGAGAACGGCGAGCATGATGATACCCTGCTGCTGCGTGAGACCAATGAGAAGATTGTCATCTGGGAGGGTGCCCGCCTTACCGCCGAAGCCGCTACAGAACTGAGCGGCGTGGAGGATGTGCGCTGGACGGATGTGTACAACGCCCTGCTGGCCGAGTGGGTGCCCGCGGCCTCTGCCCTCTGGCTGGAGACGGATAACCACCCCCGCCGCTTCACCTATGTGCAGACCCGCAATGAGCGCATGGCCGCTGCCATCCGCGCTTCTTATCCGGATGCAAAGCAGGAGAGCCTGTATGACTTGCTGGCCGGTATGCGCCTGGTCAAGAGCCCGGAGGAAATGGTGCAGCAGCGCCGCGCCTGCGAGATTACGGGTGCCGGGTTTGTGGAGCTCCTGCCGCAGGTGAAGCCCGGCATGGGCGAGTGGGAGATTGAGGCCGCCCTGAGTGCCGCCTACATCCGCCGCCGCGCCCGCAAGTTCTCTTTCCTGCCCATCATTGCCAGCGGGGCAGATACCTGCGTGCTGCACTATATTTCCAACCACAAGGAAGTGCAGGACGGCGACCTTATCCTGCTTGATATCGGCGCGGAATACGGTGGCTATGCCGGTGATATGACCCGCACCATTCCCGCCAACGGCAAGTTTACCCCCCGCCAGCGTGCGGTGTATGAGGCTGTGCTCCGCGTGCAGCGCTATGCCATGAGTATCATGCGCCCCGGTCTGGAGAAAGCGGAATACGAGCGCATGGTGCGCGTGAACATGGCCGCAGAGCTGGTGAAGCTGGGCCTGCTTACACAGGAAGAGGTGGAAGCCGAGGGCTCCAATCCGCTCTGCGTGCGCAAGTACTATATGCACGGCACTTCCCATTCCCTGGGGATTGATGTGCACGATGTCGGCTCGGATACCAAGTGCTTTGCTGTCGGTCAGGTCTGGACCGTGGAACCCGGCATCTACATCCCCGCCGAGGCCATCGGCATCCGCCTGGAGACGGACGTGCTCATCACGGAGGACGGCGTGGAGGACCTCATCCCGAACGCCCCCATCGAGCCGGATGAGATTGAACGCCTCATGGCGGGCAGATAAGCCGAATCCCCCCATTTATTGGAAGAGCGGCCGGATGGCCGCTCTTTTTTTGGGAAGAAAAAAATCCCCGTCGTGTGAAACGGCGGGGATTTCCGAATTTTTCCGGGGCAATTACGCCTCGTTCTCCTGGGCTTCGAGCAGGGCGTAGGCCTTTTCTTCGTCCGGGTCGGGGCCGTGGTGGCCCTTCTCGATTCTGGAGCGGAAGAGCTTCATGATGAACACGAAGGAGCAGGGGATGAAGAACACGCCCAGCACCGTCGCAATGGACATGCCGACCACCACCACGATGCCGATGGAGTTACGCGCCAGGGCACCGGAACCTTCAGCCATGACCAGCGGCACGCAACCGAGGATGAAGGCGAAGGAGGTCATCAGAATCGGGCGCAGACGCATGCGGGCGGCGGTCACGGCGGCATCCAGCAGGCTCTGGCCGCGCTCCATCTGCAGCACGGCGAACTCCACGATGAGAATGGCGTTCTTGGCCGCCAGACCCACGAGCATCACCAGACCGATCTGGGCGTACATGTTGAGGTCCATGCCCACCATCCACAGGCCGAGGAAAGCGCCGAGCACGGCGATGGGCACGGTCAGGAAGATGGCCAGAGGCAGGGTCCATTTCTCATACAGAGCGGCCATGATGAGGAAGGCGAACACGGCAGAGAGGGTGAAGATGGAACCCAGGCCCAGGCCGTCCTGCACCTTCTTTTCCTGGAAGCTCATGTCCACATACTCGATGGCAAACTTGGTGGCATCCATGGTGTTGGCGAACACTTCATCGATGGCGGCCATGGCCTGAGCCGTGGAGCATCCCTCAGCCGGGGTTACTGAAATCTTGGCGGCGTTATAGTTATTGTTGCGCCACACAAACTCCGTGTCGGCAATATCCTTGATGGTGACCAGGGTGCTCAGCGGCACGGAATCGCCCTTGGCATTGCTCACGTAGAAGTTGGCAATCTGCTCCGTGTTGGTGCGGCTTACACCGGCCGCCTGCATGTAAACCTGCCACTGCTGGCCGAACTGCGTGTAGTAGTTCACGAAGCTGGAGCCGTTGAAGCACTGCAGCAGCTGGTTGGCCGCGGCGTAGTCCACGCCCTGGGCAAGGCACTTCTCCTTGTCGATGGCGATGCTCTTCTGCGGCACCTGCGGCAGCATCATGTCGGAGGCCTTTGCAATGTGGGGGTGCGCCGTGAGCGCGGCCTCGAAGCGCTGGGCCTGTTCATACAGCGGACCCACACCCTGGCCGTCCAGGTCTTCCAGGGCCAGGGCAATATCGCTGCCCACGCCCACACCGGGAATGGCGGGCGGGCTCACCAGGAAGCTCACGCCGTCCACGCCGCACATGGCCAGCTTGGCCTGCACGCGCTTCTGCACATCGTCTGCCGTGGGGATTTCGCCGTTTTCCATGACGGGGCGCTCGGCGTAGGGCTTAAGGCAGGCGAAGAAGGAGAGTGCATTGGTGGTCTGCACACCGATGACGAGGTTCATGCCGATGATGGACACGGCGAAATCGGTGGTGGGTTCCTCCAGCAGGACTTTTTCCACCGGCTTCACCTGCTCGGTGAGACGCTGCAGGGACACACCGGGCTTGAGGATGACACCGCCGATGAGGAAGCCCTGGTCTTCTGCCGGCAGGAAACCACCAGGAACCTGCTTGGACACCGGGATGATGCAGGCCGTGATGCCGGCCAGCAGCGCCATGGACACCGTCAGGTTGCGGCAGAGCCAGCCGCAGGCGGCGGCAAACTTCTCAGAGAATGCATCGTAGGCGCGGTTGAAGGCGTTGTAGAACGGGGTGAGCAGGGAGCGGTGCTCCTTCTTGGGCTTCAGCATGAGGGCCGACAGGGCCGGCGAGAGGGTCAGTGCGTTGAATGCCGAAATGAGCATCGAGACGGCAATGGTCACGGCAAATTGCTGGAACAGCGTGCCGGTGATGCCGGGCAGCAGCGCGGTGGGCAGGAACACGGCGGCCAGCACCAGGGCAATGGCCACCACCGGGCCGCTCACTTCCTTCATGGCGGCAAAGGTGGCCTGTCGCGGGTTCATGCCGTTTTCCATGTGTGCTTCCACGGCTTCCACCACCACGATGGCGTCGTCCACCACCAGGCCGATGGCCAGCACCATGCCGAGCAGACAGATGGTGTTGAGCGAGAAGCCCAGCATCGGGAAGAAGATGAAGGTGGTCACCAGGGACACCGGCACGGCAATGAGCGGAATGAGTGTGGCGCGCCAGCCCTGCAGGAAGATGAATACCACCAGTGCCACCAGCACCATGGCTTCAAAGAGCGTGTGGGCAATTTCGGAGATGGAGTCGCGCACGGTGGTGGTGGTATCCAGGGCTACGAAACCGCGCATGCCTTCCGGCATCACTTTGGATTTTTCATCCAGCAGGGCTTTCACGCGGTCAACCGTTGCAATGGCGTTGGAACCGGCAGCCTGGTAGATGGCGATGGCGGTGCCGGGGCGGCCGTTGATTCGGCTGGCCAGCGAGTAGCTCTGGGCGCCAAGCTCAATTTGCGCAATATCTTTCAGATACACCGCCTGGGTGCCCTGCTGGCGCACAATGATGGAGTTGAACTCATCCACCGAGGTCATGCGGCCCTGGTTGCGGATGGTGTAGGTGAATTCCTGGCCATCGGGCATGGGCTCGGCACCCACGGCACCACCGGGGTTGATGGCGTTCTGCGTGCTCACGGCATTGTATACCTCGCCCACGGAGATTCCCTTCTGGGCCATCTTGTCGGTGTCCAGCCAGATACGCACGGCAAAGCGGGCACCGAATACCTGCACGTCGCCCACGCCTTCTACGCGTTTGAGCGGGTCCACCAGGTTCAGGAAGGCGTAGCCGGTGAGGCTCACGGGCTCAAAGAAGCCCTCCGGGGAGTCCAGCGCATAGAGCATGAGGGGCAGGCCGGAGGACTGCTTGATGGTGATACCCATCTGGGACACCATGGCAGGCAGCTGGCTGGTGGCCTGGCTATAGCGCATGTAGGTGTTCTGCTGGTCGGTGTTGGGGTTGGAACCGGCCTCGAAGATAACGTTGATGCTGCATGAGCCGTTGTTGGAAGAGGTGGAGTTCATGTAGTCCATCTTTTCCACACCGGAGAGCTGCAGCTCGATGGGGGTTGCCACGGATTCTGCCACCTCGGTGGCATTGGCGCCGGGGTAGGCTGCGCTCATGGCAATGGTCACGGGCGCAATGTCCGGGTACTGGGCAATGGGCAGTGCCATCATGCTGATGAGACCCAGCAGGGTGGTCACTACGGCAATGACACCGGCAATGATGGGATGTTTGATGAAAAACGGAGACATGGTTGATGATGTTCGGTTAGTTTTTACTCATACTGGGGAACCACCTGGACCGGTTCTGCGGTGACGGAGGGAGTCACGGTCTTGGTCGGTTCATAGATGAAGGGAACAGGGGTGAGCTTGTTGACAGAGGCCTTTGCTGCCTCATTGGCGGCGAAGACCTGCGCGGCCATCATGGAGCCTTCCACCACGACCGGCGTTTCTTTCACGCTATCAAAGCCCATGTTCTTGAGACACATGGCCATGAGTGAGTTGAAGCCCTGGCCGAAAGCAATGAGGTCGAGCTCATCCTTGGCGCCGGCCTCGCGGAGCACGAACTCACGGAAATCGGCTGCCGCCTTCTTGCGCAGGAGCAAATCACCCCAGTCGCTCACGCCGGCTTCAGCCAGTGCGCTTTCGGGAATGGGGGCGCCTGCCTGCTTTTCCAGCAGCTCGCGGAAATTGCTGGCTCCGGCCTGCTTGAGAACCAGATCGCCCCAGCTGGCTACCTTGGCCTCACCCAGAATCAGAGATTCCAGATTGGGCGCCTTCGTCTTGGCCAGTATCATGCCGGCCACCACGGTTCTGTTCGGTTCCACTACCTGCATGGGCTGCACGTATTCCTTACCGGCACCGTTGTCGAGTTTCAGGTTGATGAGAGGGCCCTTGGTAATGGGGAGCATCTGCGGGGTGTTATCCGGCTTGAGCAGGATAATCAGGTCCATGCCTTTGGCGAAGAGCGGTGCGCGTGCCGGCACGAGGCAGGCGTTGGGAATGGGCGACATCTTGGCCCGGACGGTCACTGCCATGCCGCTTCGGAGCATCGCATTGTCGTTTTCCACATGGCCCACCACATCGAGGGTGCCGGTGCTGGTGCTCAGGGTGTTGTTTGCTGTGACCACATAGCCCTTCTTGGGATAAACCGCATTATCATCGAGAATGAGCTCGAATTCCTGCCTGGGCGCCTTGTCGGGGTTGGCCTTGCGCACGCGGTAGTTGGCAAAGCCCTGCATGGCTCCTCGGCCGCTCATGCCGAAATCCACGCGGATGGGATCCACCGAGGAAAGGGTGACCAGGGGGGTGGGGTCGCTGGGGCTTACCAGCGCGCCGATGGAGGGCTTGTGAATACCGATGCGCCCGGCGAACGGCGCGGTGACGGTGGTATAGCCCAGGTTGATTTCCGCCTGGTGCACCGCCGCCTGCATCTGGGCCACGGTGGCATCTGCCTTGCGCACGGCTGCCTCATTGGTGGCCACAAGGGTTTCGCTGTCTGTCACGACCTTGTCGGAAACGGCTCCCGGGGTGGATTCGCGGAGCTTGATGTAGCGCTCCAGGTTCTGGCGGCTCATGGTGAGCTGGGCTTCTGCCTGCGTCTTTGCAGCCTGGGCGGCAGTGAGGTTGGCCCGGGCTTCATCCAGGGTGGCCTGGTAGGGCGCCGGGTCGATGGTGAAGAGCACGTCACCCTTCTTCACCAGCGAACCATCCTTGAAATGCTTCTTGAGGAGGAAGCCGCTCACCTGGGGGCGGATGTCGGTTTCATCCACACCGCGCAGCGTGCCGAACCAGGTGCCGGTTTCGGCCACATCCTGCTGGAGCATCTTGCTGATTTTGACCGGGAAGGGCGGCAGGGTGGCCGTGGCTGCGGGGGCGGGCTCTGCTTTTGTTTCGGCTTCCGTTTCAGCGGCGGCCAGGGCAGGGTTGGGCGCGGGTTTGAAGGTGAAAGGCTCGGTCTTGATGGTGGCGGGCTTTTCATCCTTGCCCAGGCGGCTGTTGGCGGATGAGATGTTCACCGCATAAATGGCGTTTTCCGTGTCGGTTACCACCAGTGCTTCTTCCGGATTCTGGTAGCCCATTTCAGCGAGCTTATCCACCAGCGAGATGGAGCCGTAGTCGGTCACGGCCACCATCGTCTGGGTGGAATGGTAGCCGTTCTCCTCATTTACCTTCAGGGAGTATTCGCCTTTGATGTGAACCGGAACCATGTGCGGCTGGTTCTGCTTGTCTACCACCACGATGAAATTGTTGAGCAGCACATTGCGGATGGCGGCCCTGGGCACCAGGTAGGCCTTGGCGGTTTCCAGCGGAATCTTCACGCGCACAGGCATGCCGCCGCGCAGCACGTTGTCCGGGTTGGGGATGATGCCTTCCACGTTCACCAGCCCGGACGGCGTGAGCACGCTGTCCATGGCTACCAGTGTGCCCTTGTGGGGGAGCGCCGTGCCATCTTCCATGAGCAGCTGGAACTGCGGGGCTGCCGGGGCATCCGGGCTGTTGGTGCCGATGTTGCCGTATTTGCTGAAGATGTTGAGGAGATGGTCGCCGTTGACGGAGAAATCCACGCGGATGGGGTCAATGGAGGTGATGTTGGCCAGATTGGTGGACGGATTCACCAGGTCACCGATGGAGACATTGGCCGTGCCCATGGTGCCATCATACGGTGCACGGATGACCGTGTAGTCCAGGTTAATCTGTGCCTTATTCACGGCTGCTTCCTGCTGGCCGATCTGGGCCTCGGCGGCCTGCACCTGGGCCTGCGCGGCCTTCAGGGTCTGCTGGGCATCGGTCAGATCCTTCTCGGAAACAGAACCGGATTTCACCAGCTGGGTGTAGCGCTTCACATCCAGCTCGGCCTTGGCTGCCGTGGCCTGGGCTGAGGTGAGGGAAGCCTGGGCTGCCAGCAGATTGGCCTTGCAGCGCTCCAGCTCGGCTTCAAAAAGCTTGGAGTCAATGCGGAAGAGTACGTCGCCGGCCTTGACCCGCGTGCCTTCCTTGTATTCCTGCGAGATGAGGAAACCGGTGATGCGGGGGTGGATATTGGTGTCCTGTTCGCCGCGCAGGTAGCCGAACCACTCACCGTAGTCGGTGACTTCCTGGAGCCGGAGGTTGAAGACCTTGACAGCGGGCGCTGTGTCTTGCGCCGCGGCCTGGGTGTCGGTGCCGGGCTTGCAGCCTGGCAGAACAGCCAGTGTGCATCCGCCCAGGGCGATAGCCAGAATCGTGTTGCGTGTCATATATTGGGTGGGTTTGAAATGTATCAGGTGCAGGAGCGAATAAGAATCATGATGCCGACTAGGGCAAAGATGACCATACCCATGCCGATGTTGCTATCCTCCGGCTGCTCTTTCTGCGCAGGTTTGCGCACAGCGGGGCGGGGCTGCAGGCGCTCGCGCAGGGTATCAACCGATGGCTTCGGAGCCGTGGGCAGGGGTGGCGGGGGCACTTGCGGCATCCGGCTTGCAGGCGTATCCTGCCGGGGGAGCGGGGTGGCCTGCGTCTCCGGGATGTAGGAGAAATGATGCTGCTGAGTGGCCAGGGGGGAGTGATGCTGCTCGGCAAATTTTCTTGCCCGCTGCTCCTGCTCCTGAATCATGGCATTCAGCTTGTGAACCAGCTGGGCGGACATGGCCTCCAGGGCCAGCCGCTGTGATTCCGTGCTCACTTGATTCGGTTCCTGGTTCATGGGTTTCAGTTAGAGGTGTTTTCTGCCGCACTGCCGGGTATGGCATCGCCGTGGCTGCGCATGGCGTTCAGCACGGCGCTTACCAGTTTCTGGCGGTCGCTGCGTGCCATGGCTGCCAGCTGCAGGAAATCTGCCAGGTGAAAACCGCCGTGGGTGCGCAGGAATTCACGGTCTTTCTCATCCCCGTACATAATCTCCGGCGCCAGGATTCCGTACAGTTTCGCCTCTGCCTTGCGGATGATGCGGGGCAGGTAGGCGATTTCCTGGAATTCCTCAGTTTCCGCCGGCAGGTCAGCGGCCTTAATCGGCTTTGCGTTGCCGGAAATGCCGCGCATGGCATTCAGAAAATAGTTGCGGCGCACTGCCGCTATGAGCAGGGCCGTGCTGGGGCTGGGGGCGCCTTTTTCAGCGAATTCACGCACATAGCCGTGCATTTCGGCGGGCTGGTAACCGATTGATTTGAGGAAATCCTGCTCTTCCGGTAAATAAAAGCGCTCGGCTGTTGCCTGGGGGTTAAGCAAATAGCGCTCTACGGCCTCTCTGAACAGGGTCATGAATCGATCGTTCCACTCCATGCGGTTCATTATAGGGTGCCACGCATCCCAATGCAAGCGGAAAAAGTGCCCGTAATTATCATAACATGAAATAGTTTGATTTACTTGCGCCAGAGCATGCGGATGAGGGCGTATACGGTGCTTCCGAGGGCCGCGCTGGTGACCAGGCACCCCAGCAGGAGTTCCAGACACAACACCGGCAGATTGACCTGCCCGAATACGGCCAGGACTGCGGAAAAGCCCTGCGGCGCCGCTTGTGCCGCACTGCGGATGAGCTCCATATCCACCCCGCTGCTGATTCCCAGTGCGCTGAGGAACCACGCGCCGACCCACCACTGCAGCGGCCAGATGAACACCTGATAGCCCGGAAAGGAAATCCAGCAGGTGAGCACGGCCATGGGAATGTTGCCGCGGGTCCACACGCTGCTCAGCACGGCAAAAATGGTCTGCAGGGGTACCGGCGCCAGTGCCCATGCCACCCCCCACGCAGAGCCGGTGGCTACGCTGCGGGGTTCCCAGAGCCAGAGGGCGGGGGTGAAGAGTTTCTCCGGCAGGAGGGCGCTCCACAGCCTGCTGGTGCTGCGCTTTTTGCGGAGGTAGTCATCCACCTTTCGCACCAGCCCGTTGTAGCTGAACTTCATGCGCCGTACAGGGTTTCCACAAGCTCCACGCTGCGGCGCGTGGCTCCGGAGTGCACATGCAGGGCGTTGAAGGCACGCTCCACCCGGGCTGCCGTGGCTTCGCTGCCGTCCAGCGCGCGGACAATTTCACCGGCCAGTTCCGGGGCCTCGCAGCAGACGATGGCATCGTCTGCCCGCAACAGGGCTACCAGGTCTGCAAAGTTGGTCATATCCGGCCCGGTGATGACCGGTTTGCGGGCCGCGATGGCCTCCACCGGGTTCTGCCCGCCTCTGGCCAGGAAGCTCTTGCCGATGACCACGGCATCTGCCAGGGCGGTCCAGTCGCGCAGCTCGCCGGTCGTGTCGGCCACATAGCAGGCATTCACCGGAATGTCGGCAGGCAGGTCGCCTGCTGTGCGGAGCAGGGGGGTGAATCCGGCCTGCTGCAGGTCGGCCACTACCTGGGCGCGGCGCTCGGCATGGCGCGGCACGATGAGCGGGAAGGCGCCGGCCTCGCGGATAGCGGTGGCGATGAGCGCTTCCTCTCCCGCATGGGTGCTGGCGGCCAGCACCACCTTGCGGCTGCCGCGCAGTGCATCGAGAATGGTGCGGAAATCCTCGCGCAGGCTCTGGGGGGCATCGCCCATCACGTCGAACTTGATGCTGCCGGGGGCGGTGATGATGTCGGGGTTCACGCCGATGCGGGAGAAACGGCCCTTATCGTTCTCATTCTGGGCGCCCAGGGCGGTGAGCCGCTCGAAGAGCAGGCGGGTGATGCCGCGCACCTTGGCATAGCGCCCTTCGCTGCGGGGGGACAGCCGCGCATTGAGCATCACCATCGGAATACGGCGGCGGTGGCAGGCCTCGGCAAAGTTCGGCCAGAGTTCCGCTTCGATAAGCACCACGGCCCTGGGTTCAAAGCGCTTCAGGCAGCGCCCGGAAAGCCCCGGCACATCCAGCGGGGAATAGAGCGGGCGCACGTTCGGCAGGGCGGCATCGCGTGCCACCTGGTGGCCGGTGGCGGTGCTGGTGGCCAGGATGACCGGCTCGCTGTGTGTCTTGCACCATTCGCGGATGAATTTGAGGGCAATGAATACCTCGCCCACGCTCACGGCGTGCACATAGAGCCCGCCTTTGGGCTCATCTTTGGCGGGTTTGCTGTATATGCCGAAGCGTTCGGACAAGCCGGTGCCGAACCCGCCGCGCTTCTTCATTTTGATGAGGTAGCCCGGTATGGAGATAATCAGGAAAACCGGCAGCAGCAGGTTATAGAGCAGGAGAAAGATGAAGCGTTTCATGGGCGGTCCACTTGGTAGAAGAGAATGACATTTTTGCCGTAGTGGCGGGTATCAACGAGTTTCCAGCCGGGAAACTCGCGGCTGTGGGAATCACCCACACCGTAGCCTTCCTGCGCTTCGGCGATGAAGTAGCCCCCCTCGGCCAGCAGTTCGTGCAGGCGGTCGGTCATCAGTTCGGCTATCATGTCGCGGTCGCCTATGGCTTTGGCATAGGGCGGGTCGGCAAAGATGTAATCATAGCACCCGGCATCCCGTTTCACAAATTGCAGGCAATCGCTCTGCACCACGCTGCCGCCCGCCAGCCGGGAGCGTTCCAGATTCTGCCGGGCCATGGCGCAGGAGGGGCGTGCGGCATCCACCATGCGCACACTGGCGGCGCCGCGGCTCAGGGCCTCGATGCCCACGGAGCCCGAGCCGCAGTATAAATCCAGAACCCGGGCTCCTTCGATGGTGGGCCCCAGAATGTTGAAGAGGGCCTCGCGCACGCGGTCCTGGGTGGGGCGCACTTCGCCCTGCGGCACTCGGATGGGAAGCCCCTTTGCTGCTCCTGCAATGATTCTCATGGTCGGGTTAAGAAAGAAACGGGAGCCTGTGGCGGCAGTGGCCTGGCTCCCGTCTGTTGTGGTAAATGTCTGTGCCTTACTTCTGGCCGGGGCGGGTGGCGCGGGCGCTGGCAGAAGTAATCGGGAAGATGATGGCGTAACCGTGGTTGGCAATCACGCTGCCGCTGATGGCGGAACGCTCCACCAGGCTGTAATAGAGGAACACGGCCTTTCCGTCTGTCGCCTTGGTGATGCGGAGCATCTCGTTGAGCGTGGAGAGGGAATCCTTCTTCTCCAGCTTCCATTCTGTGCCGGTCTGGGCGCCGTAGTCAAAGTTTTCTCCGGCGGAAAATTCACTGCCGGTGAGCTCGCCATTGTTGGAAACCCACACATTCTTTTCGGCATTGTAGCGCAGGGAGCCGATGGTGAGGGGCATGGTGCCGCCGTTGGATACCCGGGTGCCGGAAATGACGCTGTATACGTTGTTGCCTTCGCTCTTGAGCCCCACGTGCACATCGGCCAGCATGGCAAGCCTGGTCTTTTTCCAGGCCTCCTTGTATTTTTCGTACTCGGCTTTGTCCGGCCACAGGTCAGCATCATAATCCATCAGTCGGTCGGGTGCCCCCTTGGCGTTGATGGCCTCCTGCTTCTCCCTGGGCAGCTGCAGGAATCGCTGGATGGCCGCGCGGTGCAGCTCCACAAAGGAATCGTCTCTTACAGGCCGGATGACCGACCCCTGAATGGTGCTTCCATTGCAGGGAAGATAGCCGGAGATGACTTCTGGCGCGGTCTCAGCGCTGGCTGTGCTGCAAAGAACAGCAGGCGCTGCGAGCATGGCGAAAATGGCGTGTGACAGGTTCATATCTGATGCCAACTACTCTAGCACCGTTTTTTTTTCTTGGCAAGCAAGAAATTCGGTGGTATTGTCATGCAGCTATGAGAGTATTCCGCCGCTTTCTTTCAGCGCTTTCGTGCGTGGCTCCGTTGTTGCTGGGGGCGTGTCAGACCGTGACCCCGCAGAGCCGTATTGAGCAGAACCCGGTCATGTTCGGAATGCTCAGTCCGGAGCACAAGCTCATGGTGCAGCAGGGTCGCATCTGCGAGGGGATGACCCGGGATGCCGTCTATCTCTCATGGGGAAACCCGAATACGGAACCCGTCATCGGCCAGCAGGATGGCAAGTCATACGAAAAATGGGTCTACTACGTTTATAAGCCGGTCATGGTCGATTCCATCGGGTTCGGTGCAGGTTGCTGGCACCACGGAGCCTGGCATGGCGGCGGTATGTCCACCTCCACCGCCATGGTGCCGCAGGAAGCCGCCTGGGTTATTTTTCAGAATAATATCGTAACGGCCTGGGAGAGCCGAAAGTAAGTTTTATGGATAATCAGATATACACACTCAGCACGCCTGAGCTCACCGTGCGCATCACCAATTTCGGCGCTCGTGTGCTCAGCTTCGAATACCAGGGAACCGACTGCCTTTATGGGCCCAAGACTCTGGAGGACCTGCCCGCCGATACCTGCTACTGTGGCAGTATCTGCGGCCGCGTGGCCAACCGCATTGCCGGTGGCTCCTTTGAGCTGGATGGCACAACATACCAGCTCGCTGTGAACAATGGCCCCAACCACCTGCATGGCGGCCTGAAGGGCTTTTCGGATTTGCCCTGGGTGGTGGAGGAAGCCACGGATTCCCGCCTGGTGCTCAGCCTCGTTTCCCCGGATGGGCAGGAGAACTACCCCGGCACGGTCAGCGTGCGTGCCACCTACGCCGTTGAAGGCCGCCGCCTCACCCTGCTCATGGAGGCCACCACCGATGCCCCCACGCTGCTGAATCTCACCAATCATGCCTACTGGAACCTCACCGGCTCCGGCACGGTGGATGCCCACTGCCTGCAGGTCTGCGCCGCTTCCTACACGCCCATGGTGGCCAATATCCCCACCGGCAACATTGTGACGGTGGAAGGCTCGCTTTACGATCTGCGCCGTCCCGCCTGCCTGGGTGAGCGCAACGCCCCCGAGACCATTGCCGGCGGCTATGATGATAACTACGTGCTGGGCTCTGAACCCGGAGTGAAACTGGCCGCCGTGCTCACCAATGGGCGCCGCACCCTCCGCGTGCTGACGGATGCCCCCGGCCTGCAGGTGTATACCGGCGACTACCTGCCGCTGAAGCGCGGCGGCGTGGCGCTGGAAGCCCAGAACTTCCCCGATTCCCCGCACCATTCCCACTTCCCCAGCATCGTTCTGCGCCCGGGCGAAACCTACGCCCGCACCATCGCCTGGGAGATTGATTGATAAGCCTTGTTTCTCTGCAGAATCATAAGGTCACGCTGCTTCCCAGTGTGACCTTATTGTTTTATTCCCGCATGCGGCGGTCGGCGTGGGTGCCGGTCTTGCCTTCCTCGCGCTCCATGGCGCGTTGCTTCCAGAGGGGCAGGTGGCTCTTGCGGGCCTTGCGGCGCTTGCGTGCGGCCACGCGCTCGCGGTGGCGTTCCTGTTCCTCGGCCAGCTTGCGGGCGTGGTCGCGCTCCCGCTGGGCGGTTTCCATGCGCTTGCGGATGCGGGCGGAGTGGTCATTGCCGGCGGGCGTGATGGTCCAGGGGCCTGCGCCGCCGGATTCGGTGATGGGCAGGCAGAGCATCTGCGGGTCGATGAAGCGCATCTGCCGGTAGAGCAGGTCGCGGATGGTGGAGAGCAGGGCCTTGGGCGGGAAGAGCCCGGTGTTGCCCAGCTCGATGGTGAAGGCCAGGCGGATGTGACGGGCCTGCATGCTCATGCGGGCCATCTCGCGCAGGGAGATGCCTTCCTCCGGTTCTTCCTCCGGCGCGCAGAGGGCCGCTGTGCGCAGCAGGAAGAGGCAGTCGCGCACCTTGCGGCAGAGCTTTTCCACCAGCTCGCGCACCTTGGGGCGGGCGTTGAAGCGGTAGTCCTTCACCTCGATGAGCCAGAGTTCCTTCTTGCCGGGGTGGTAGAGCACGAAATCCATCTCCTTGCAGCTGTTGCAGAAGTTCTGGGCGTGGTGGGAGTAGAAGGGGGAGCACTCGAAGCGGCACACGTAGTACCCCGCTTCGAAGTTGAAGCGGTGCAGGCCTTCCACGCAGCTGGTACCGGTCTGGAACACGTTCAGATTTCGTCGCTGAGGTTGGGCATGAGGCTGAGGTAGCGGTCTGCCTGTTCCTGTTCGGCTTCCAGGCTGTCCAGGTGGGCCAGCTGGTCGAGTTCCTCGGCTTCGCTCACGCGGGGGCCTGCCACCTGGCCGGCCTGCAGGCCGAAGAAGCGGCGGCTCACGCTGCGGTTCTGCTGCTCGGCCAGCTGGATGACCAGCTCGCGCAGCAGGAAGAGGCTGTGCGTGGTGAGCACCAGCTGCACCCCGGCGCGGCAGAGGGTCATCATCAGGTTCACCAGCAGGGGCAGGTGGCCGGCGTTCAGGTTCATTTCCGGTTCATCCCAGAAGAGGGCGGTGCCGGGGCGCACGGTGCCGTTGCTGAGCAGCAGACCCAGGGTGCCGATGCGCTTGAATCCTTCTGCAATGAGGTTCAGCTCCAGGGCTTCCTGCCCGGGGCGTTGCAGGTAGAAACGGCCATTGCGTCGCTGGAGCTTGCCGCCCAGCAGCTGCTCAATCTGTTTCACCACATAGCGCAGAGCCTGGGGCAGGGGGGCGCTGGGTTCGGTTTCCAGCGCGCGGCAGAGCTCCCAGCTGGCGGAGTCCAGCAGCTCCGGGTAGCGCTTGCCGGCCTGCATGTAGCAGGGGTAGATGGAGAGCACTTCGCGCGGGGAGAGGAACGCGGCGTTGCTGCTCAGGTAGCGCTCCGGCATGGTGGAGATGCGCAGGCCTTCTTCCTCGCAGTGGGCTTTGAAGGTGAAGGCCAGGTCGGCGGTGCCCGGGGGCACCTTGTCGCCCTCCAGCGAGGCGCGCACCCTGGCCACCACATCGTGCCCCCCGCTGCGCGAGGTGAGACTGGTCAGATCCCGCGTGCCGAACACGCGCAGCAGATCCTGCCGCAGGCGCTTCTCCTCGGCCCACACCTCCGGCAAATCGCGCCGGCTGCCGCCGCAGCCCCATTTGCTGATGGCGTAGCAAAGTTTCATGAGGTGGCTTTTTCCGGAATCATTGCCACCTACGATGATGTTGATTCCCGGCACAAAATGGAACGATTCAGGCCGCTGGAATACCGTCATCCCCTCCACCTTCAGCTTGCGTATCATATTACCCGCCATACTATCATATATTGCATGCCGGTGCAAGCACGTAATTTAAGCTTGCAAGCCGTGCCTGCCTTGCGGTAAACTGGGCGCCATGAAGAAGCTGCTCTGTCTTTCCGTGCTCTCTGCCGCGCTGGTCTCCTGCGTGGGTACCAAGGATTTTACCGTGAACACTTTCCCCGAAGGGGCAGATATCACCATCAACGGCGATTATGTGGGCAAGAGCCCCGTCACTACCGAAATTGCGCAGGATAAGACCCTCGGCATTGTGGCCCGCAAGAGTGGTTACGAAATCGGCTCCGAGACGATTTCCCCCGTCACCAGCAAGTTTCTTTCCTTTGTCTGGACGGAGAGTGACCCCAAGGCCAAGTATATAGAGGAGGATTCTGTGGCCATCACGCTTAAAAAGATTCCCACCCCCTCCACCTACACCCCCAGCGTGATGCCGAAGTACACCGGCGGCGGTGGCTCCACCAAGGCCGCCCTCCCTGAGCCCCCCGCCCTCCGCCCCATGCCGGAGATCGATTGATATGGCTATGTCGGAAGTCGATTTGGAAAGCGCAAAATCCCAAAATTACCCAAAGTTGTAATTTTTGTGAAATTGTGCTTGCAAAAAGGCAAAAAGCGTGTAGAATCTGCGCCGACAAATTGCCGCCGTCCGGTGGCGAACAGAAAACACATCTAATAATAACACACCACTATGGCTCGTCTTTTCGGTATCGAAATTCCCAACGAGAAGCGCGTTGAGGCCTCCCTGTGCTACATCTACGGCATCGGGCCCTCCACGGCTAAGAAGGTGCTGGAGCAGGCCGGTATCTCCCCGGACCTTCGCACCGGCACGCTCTCTGACGCTCAGCTGACCAAGATTGTCCAGGCTATCACCAGCAACAACATCCTCATCGAGGGTGACCTGCGCCGTGAGAAGCAGATGGCTCTCAAGCGTCTGACCAGCATCAACTGTCTGCGCGGCATCCGCCACCGCAAGGGCCTTCCGGTCCGCGGCCAGCGCACCCGCACCAATGCCCGCACCCGTAAGGGCCGCAAGAAGACTGTGGGCGCCAAGAAGTAATTAACCCTTTAAGAGAATATACTGAAAATGGCTGAAGAAACCATCCAGGAAGAAGTGAAGGACGTAGTGGCCGCCGAGGCTCCCGTTCAGACCGAGGCTCCCGCTCCCGCCGAGCAGAAGAAGCCCGAGGGTCGTCGCGACATCTTTGCCGAGCTGGGGCTCGCTGATGATGACGACAAGGTCAAGATTCTCAAGGCTAAGGGCAGCAAGAACGTTACCACCGGTATCGTGCACATCTCCTCCACCTTCAACAACACCGTGGTGAGCGTGACCGACCTGAAGGGCAACGTGATTGGCTGGTCCTCCGCCGGCAAGCTCAACTTCAAGGGCAGCCGCAAGAGCACCGCTTATGCCGGTCAGGTTGTGTGCCAGGACGCTTGCCGTCAGGCCATGGGCCACGGCCTCAAGGAGGTCGAGGTTCGCGTGAAGGGACCGGGTTCCGGTCGTGAGTCCGCTGTGCGTGCCGTGCAGGCCATCGGTCTGGAGATTTCCTCCATCGCTGATGTGACCCCCATCCCCCACAACGGTTGCCGTCCTCCCAAGGCTCGTCGCGCCTAATAGAGTTTAACAAGAACCAAGAAAGATAACAGAACATTATGGCTCGTTACACAGGTCCTACCGCCAAGATCAGCCGCCGTTTCGGCGTTGAGCTCTTCGGTGCCTCCAAGGCTTTCGCCCGTCGTCCCTTCCCTCCGGGTCAGCACGGTGCCCGCGCCGGCCGCAAGAAGAAGTCTGACTACGGCATCATGCTTGCCGAAAAGCAGAAGCTTCGCTTCATGTACGGCGTGCTCGAAGGCCAGTTCCGCAAGTACTATGAGGAAGCCTCCCGCCGCCGCGGCGTGACCGGCGATATCCTCCTGCAGCTGCTGGAGCTCCGCCTCGACAACATCATCTACCGCCTGAACTTTGCCACCACCCGCGCCGCTGCCCGTCAGATGGTCTCCCACGGCCACGTGACCGTGAATGGCAAGAAGGTGAACATCGCCTCCTACTCCTGCAAGCCCGGCGACGTAATCAGCGTGGCTGCCAAGGCTCGCTCCCAGGCCCTGGCCAACCGCTTCGTGGAGCTGGCCGCCAGCGCCACCACCCCCGACTGGCTGGAGGTTGACACCGCCAAGCTCACCGGCAAGGTGACCCGCATCCCCTCCGTCGAGGAGATCGCCCCCATCGTGAACGTGCAGCTCATCGTTGAGCTCTACTCCCGCTAATAACGGGGTTCCCGATAGCACAAACTTCAACCGGCCTGCATGCCCCCGCATGCAGGCCGGTTGCTTTTCAAAAATTGTTGCTGATATTTCTATTCCTTACGGAATCATAGGGACACATGTGTCTCGACTGGTCGGAACAGGGGTGATTACCGTTTGACATGCGGGGGCTGATGTGGTATTCTCCCAGTGAACCTGCAATATACAGCTATGCGTAAGATTTTCCTGCTTCTGTCTCTGGTAACCGGGGTGGCCCTGGTGTCTCCCGCTCCCGTCTTCGCGAAGGATGATGACGATAAGGATGCCAAGAAAGAAAAGGCGGTATCCACCGCCGGGCTCGGGCGTGCCTTTACGGCAGAGATTGCAGCGCTGGCAGAGGCCGAAACGATGCTGAAGACCATTTCCGATGCCAGGAGTGCCAAGACGGTCAAGGCGAAGCTGATGCACAAGTTTTCCTTGCTGCGCCCCATTCTCAATGGCACTGATGCGCAGCTGGAGGAACTTGCCCGTGCGCAGAACCGAGTGAGCGCCGTGATGTGGGATCTGAAGAAGGAACCCTATTTCGAAGAGGTGAATCTGCAGGAGCTCTGGACGGTGATGACCCATCACTTTGCCCGCCGCTCTGCCAACCTGCTGAAGTGATGAAGGCACTGCTGCCTTTTCTGCTGGCTCCGGTAGCCGTAGCCTCCCTGCCGGATGGCACGGAGCCGGTGACGCTGGACCAGGCGGAGTTCACCCGCATCTGGCAGGAGGTGAAGACGGGTGCGGCTCCTGCACCTGCCACTGCGGCAGATTCGTGGCAGCAGGCCATGCTGGCGGAGGATGCGGAGCTGTCGCGCGTGCTGCTCCTGGTCTGGCTGCAGGAGAAGAATCCCGGCATGTCCCTGGCAGCCCACGCGCAGGCCTATGCGGATGCCGTGGCCCTGCACCGCCGCGCTCTGACCGGGCAGCCCGCAGCCTGCGCGGCCCTGGCGGCGGCGTATCGCTCCGGCTCATTGGGTGCCTTGCAGCTGCCCCCGAGCGAAGAAAAGGCGCTCTGGTTTGAGCAGCGCGCCCTGAGTGCAGAACATCTGCCGGAGTGATTTCCTGTTATTGCACACGGTTATTCACACCCAGGGAGAACTTACGAATCTTGTAATTCATCATTCTGGGGGAGACGCCTAATTCGCGTCCGGCGGCGGAGATATTGCCGCGATGGCGTTCGAGCGCTTTGACCAGGATTTCTCTTTCGTAATGGGCGAGGCGGGAAGAAAGCGAGCCTGTTGCGTTGGCATTCTGCTGGCTGATATCCGGTTCCGGTTGAAGGGAAGGGGGCAGATTGTGCACGCGGATGCACTCATCCTGAGTGGTCAGCACGGCGCGTTCCATGCAGTTCTCCAGCTCGCGCACGTTGCCCGGCCAGGGATATTCCATCAGCGCATTCATGGCGCGGGGGGAGATGCGTGTTATCTTTTTTGCGTAGCGAAGATTCATTTTTTCAATGAAATGTTCCGCCAGAAGGATGATATCACTCTTTCGGGAAGAGAGTGAGGGC
>JAFSFD010000013.1 GCA_017435365.1 Akkermansia sp.
AGGTTGCGGGTGGGGGAGACCCGGCGATGAGTTACACGAAAAAAGGCACACCGTGAAGGTGTGCCGGGGTGGAGGTGGTGGTATGCGGGGAAATGGTGTGTTGGTTGCACCCCATGGGTGGGGTGCAAAGAACCCGCGTCCGCCCCCCGGCCCCTTGCTGGCGCAAGGGGTAAACCTGCCCGGAGGTGTCCGGGCAGGCCGGGGGCTGAAAGCTCCATCCGTCTTCGACTAGCGTCTACGCCGTGACAGGCCGGGCTTTCAGCCTCATCCGTGCAGCCGGAAACCGGGTCGCTTGACGAGGTTGCGGGTGGGGGAGACCCGGCGATGAGTTACACGAAAAAAGGCACACCGTGAAGGTGTGCCGGGGTGGAGGTGGTGGCATGCGGGGAAATGGTGCGTTGGTTGCACCCCATGGGTGGGGTGCAAAGAACCCGCGTCCGCCCCCCGGCCCCTTGCTGACGCAAGGGGTAAACCTGCCCGGAGGTGTCCGGGCAGGCCGGGGGCTGAAAGCTCCACTGGAGCTTTCAGCCTCATCCGTGCAGCATGGGAACCATGGTCACTTGACGAGGTTGCGGGTGGGGGAGACCCGGCGCGTAGTTACACGAAAAAAGGCACACCGTGAAGGTGTGCCTTTTTTCGTGTAAAACGAAGCGGACGGGGCTCGAACCCGCGACCTCAGCCGTGACAGGGCTGCGCTCTAACCAAACTGAGCTACCGCTCCGTCGGTTTTACCGAGTTCGCCGCTTTGCAGCGGGAACGGGCGCATTATACAGATGCTGCGGCGGCATTGCAAGCCTTTTTTGAAAAAAATGTTGCATCAAGTGACAAAAATGCTAGAATGAGGTCTGGAATCATAGCTGAATTGTCATGAAACGCAAAGAGATAGAGCAATTGCAGGCGGCGGGGCTGATATCGGCCGAGCAGGCGGTGGCGATTGCGGAGCATTTTCATCTGAATGGCGGGCGCCGGTGGAACTGGCTGGTGCTGAGCATGTCTACCCTGGCGGGCGGGCTGATTCTGGGCGGTATCATCATGCTGATATCGGCGAACTGGGAGAGTATCCCGGATGTGGTGAAGATGGCGGTGGCCATGGCACTGCTGCTGGGGTTCTGGGTGGCCTGGGCGCGCACACGGGAGACCTATCCGTGGATATCGGAGGGGTTGGGCCTGGTGGGTGGCGGCATGTGGCTGGGCTGCATTGCGCTCTACGGGCAGATTTTTCAGCTCCAGAATCCCTTTGCGGAGGGGTGTGCCCTGTTCTTTCTGGGTGTGTGTGCCATTCCGTTCATCGTGCGGCAGCGCTTGCTGGTGGTTGTGGTGGCGGTGACGAGCGCGGTGCTGCTGGGTGCCTTGCTGGATAATCGGGAATCGTGGTTGAGTCTGCGGCCCTGGATGGATAATTCGACGGAGATGGCATGCTGGGTTCTGCTTTGCATGGTGTGGTGGCTGCTGGGCGAGCATTGGCGCACGTCCGCCGGGGCCTGTCGCAGCTATGCCTGGATAGGGATGGTTGCTATTCTGCATTTTCTGTTTATCGCGCAGATTTCTTTGCTGTATCAGGCGGTTAGCGCTGATGAAAATCCGGTTCTGCCGGGGCTCCTGCTGGCTGTTCCTCTGCTCTTGTTGTGGAAACCGAAGGGGGTGGACTGGCCTCACTGGGGGCTGATGATGGCGCTGCTTTCCCTACCGTATCCTATCGGGCTGATGCTGAACGGTTCTGCTGGGGGCGAGTTCATGGGCGTGCTTTGCGGGTTTGCCATGGGCGGCGGGTTGATGTATCTGGGTCACGCAGCGAAGCGCCTTTCTTGGCTGAATTACGGCTCGCTGATGGTCTTTTTTGCTGGGATTGCGTTGATTTCAAATGTGCTGGAATCGCTGACAGGCTCGGGCTTGGTGCTGATTATAGCCGGGTTGCTCATGCTGGGGCTGGTGTGGATGCTGGAAAAACAGCGTCGTGCGCTGGCAAAGTCTATCAAGGAGAATGCTTAACCCTTTTTACATAAGATGAAACGCGTTTACCTGTTGTTTGCTGTGGTGGCAGCCCAGTTAATCTGGCTGGGGTGGAATTATGCCGACCGCACCCGCGAGATGGCCGAGGCTCCGGTGATTCACATTGAGTGCACGGACTACGACCCGCGAGACTTGTTCCGCGGGGATTATGTGAGCATCCGGACCCACCAGGAGGTGCCGCTGGAGCTGGCCGGAGCTTCTATCTACTGGGGAGAGAAAGTCTGCAACAGCGTGAATACCTACTCCCGCTGGAACAGCGATACCCACGAGTATGAGAGGTTCCAGGTCTCGAATCCCCTGCTGCCCAGAACCGCCCCGGATGGTGCATCTGTCGAAATGGGCGATGGCCCGGAGCATGGATATTCCAGACCCGGCGGGACGGTGCATTTCTTAGGAAGCTCTGAGCGCCTGGCCGTCTACTGGAAGAAAGAGGCGGATGGCCTTCACCACGTGTGTCGCGTAGAGGCTCCCGGTTCTGCACAGGATTCCCCGGCAGAAGGCGAAACCCGCGCTCTGATGTGGGGCGACATAGTGTCGGTTTACGATGTTGAGAAGGAGGGAGAGAAGATTATATTGGTGAAGGCGAAGGCGAAGCTGCGTTTGTCTTTTTTCCGGGACTATTGGAAAAATATGCGCTTCTATGTGGAAGAAGGCACGGGGGATATCCGCCGTCTCTGGTTCAATGAGATTGAGGGGAAGGATAATGTGCCGCTCGATAAAGTCCGCCGCACGGTGGATATCGTCCTCCGCGAGAATGCCGCCGCCATTCCCCGCATGTTGTACCTGAACGGCGTGCCCTATCCCGAGGCGGTGGAGCAGATGCGGAATAAGACGTTTAAGTGGGAGTGAGATAAAATATAAGAAAAAACTTATATTATAGTCTTGCCGTCGGGTGGCTGATTTGCAAGAATACCCTTGCCGGATGAGCAAATGGAACATCATAGAGGCGGCGCAGTATCACCGCGATCTGAAGAAGATGCTGAAGAAGTATCCTCGGGAGACACGGCAGATGCTGGTCAATCTGGTGCGTTATCGAGAAGCACTGGAGGGGTGTGATAAGCCGCTGCTGCTTGTGCAGTTCCCTTTTGTACATCGGGAGACGTCCGGATGTCATGCCCTGACTCAGCAACCCCTTTCATCGGCAGCGCAAACCCGGTTGTACCTGTATTGTCACATAGATGAACATAATCTGCATTTAATTTGTCTAGTATGGTGTTCGGAAAATATCTAGCCCATAAATGGGAATTTGGAGGAAACAGTATGGTTGAACGTGCATCCATTTCAGATATTGCATCATTGACTGCATTAAGATTGGAATTCTTGCAAGAAGACTGCGGCGAATTGAGTGGAGAAATTAAAAGTAAGCTCATAGAAGCTTTGCCAGCTTACTTTGAAAAGAATCTTAACCATAATATCTTCTGCTACCTAATTAGAGAAACGGAAGAAGTCGTTGCCTGTGCATTCTTGCTAATAGTTGAAAAGCCTGCAAATCCGATGTTCATAACAGGCAGAACAGGAACTGTGCTTAACGTATACACGAAACCGATATGCCGACATAAGGGGTATGCAAAAGCGATAATGAAAACGCTGCTACAGGATGCAGTTGAACTGAATTTGAGTTTTGTGGAACTTGAATCTACAGAGGCTGGATACGATTTGTATAAATCCATTGGTTTTACTGATGATGTGTCAAAGTACCATTGTATGAAATGGTACAACGTATAGTGAAATTCCAATTTGTCAGTCTGGTTATTCACCATAGGGTATGCCAGTTATTTCTCGAACGCTATACTAGGAGATAAGCACAGCCAGCCGGGTGATAATCGTTTTTGCTCGGAATATGTCAGGAACCTGAAATCATAAAGACGTTATGGATGATATAGAATATCTTACCCCCGACCCCGGATTGGGAACCTCTCATTCGACTTTGAAAGAGGGGCATGTACCCCATTTGATTTCAGAGACGGACTGGGATGCTATAGAGAATGAAGCCAGGGCCTATTCCATTGCAGACCGTCTGGTGGAAATGCGAGTATCGGCCGGTCTTTCGCAAAAGGATATGGCGGCTGCGTTGAATTGCCGTCAGCCGCGTATTGCGGAAATTGAGTCAACTCCCAATGAAAAGATGAGCTTGAAATCAATTTCCCGCTATGTTGAGGTGACTCGTAAGACCTTGGATGTCGTGCTGCAGGACGGTAAACGCTTTGTGATGCGGCCTGCTCCCAAAAAATCGAAGTCCCGGGAGCTGGCATACGCATAGGGTGGGGAATCTTTCCCAATGAAAGGGGGAAGATAAGCCCGGGAAATAAAGGAAAACGAAATTCAGTCTCCTGCGGAGACTGGACGATATCCGGCTGGGGGCTTCGGCTCTAGCCTACGCCCACCCAGGTCGCCGGACGATATCTTGCCTGCGGCAAGACGATATCCGCTCTGCGGACTTTTATAACCCCATCTTACCCGGGTTGAGGATACCGGTGGGGTCGAGGGCGGCTTTGAGGGAGCGGTGCGCATCCAGGGCTACATCTCCGATGGATCGGGGGAACCAGGGGGCCTTGGCGAGGCCGATGCCGTGCTCGCCGGTGATGCTGCCGCCGTGTGCCATGACCCAGTCGAAGAGACGGTTCACCAGGGCATCGGCCGGTTCGCGGATGTCGCGGCCTTCGGCGTCCTTGAGCACCATGATGTTGGTGTGGATGTTGCCGTCCCCGCTGTGGCCGAAGCAGGCCACGGGTATGCCGGTTTCCTGCTGCATGCTCTCGCAGAAGCTCACCAGCTCCACCAGTTGTGAGCGGGGAATGACGATGTCCTCATTCAGCTTGGTGAGCCCGGTGGCTTTGAGACTGTAGGAGAATTCGCGGCGCAGCTGCCAGATGGCTTCCACCTCGGGCTCGGTGCGGGCATAGACCACCTCGGTGGCGCCGGTTTCGCGCAGAATGGCGGCTATGGCTTCCAGCTCAGTGGCCACGGCATCGGCCTGGCCGTCAATCTCGATGATGATGTGGCCCTTCGCTCCGGCGGGCAGGGCGCTGGGCCCCAGGTGATTCCGGGCGGCGGCCAGGGTGAAGGCATCTGTAATCTCGATGGCGCAGGGCAGGTGACCACCCTGCAGGGTGTTCTGCACGGCGGCGGCGGCCAGGGCAAATTGCGGGAAACTGGCGTGCAGCGCAGCGCGGGCGGGCGGCGCGGGAATGATGCGCAGCGTGGCCTCGGTCACGATGCCGAGCATGCCTTCACTGCCGCAGAAAAGCCCCACCAGGTCAAAGCCCTGCTTGTTCTTGTGGGTGCGGCCACCGCAACGCAGCACGCGGCCATCCGCCAGCACCACGGTGAGCCCTAGCACATAGGCGCGGGTCACGCCGTATTTCAGGCAGCGGGGGCCGCCGGCGTTGGTGGCGATATTGCCGCCTATGCTGGATTCCTTGCGCGAGGCCGGATCCGGCGGGTAGAACCAGCCCACCTCCGCGCAGGCGGCCTGCAAATCAGCGGTGAGCACCCCGGCCTCGGCCACGGCCACGCCATCCGCCGGGTTCACCTCCAGAATGCGGGTCATGCGGGCCACGGAGATGACGATACCGCCCCGCACCGGCACGCAGCCGCCCACGTAGCCCACACCGGCACCGCGTGGGGTCACGGGAATGCCTCGCTCGTGCGCAAATTTCAGCGCGGTGGCCACATGCGCCGTCTCCGTGGCCAGCACCACAGCCTGCGGCAGCGCAGCGGCGTGCCACTTATCCCCCGCATGCGCCTGCAGTGTGGCCTCATCCGTGCACACGCAATCGCCCAGCAAAGCCTTCAACTCCTCAATCCACTCCGGAATCATATCCACAATAGTCAATCGTCAATAGTCAATTGTCAATCCTTATTTGTTCCCCAGCGGCGGTGCAGCCAGGTTTCAATGGGCGAGAACAGAATCTTATCCGCCAGCAGGCCCACGGCAATGATGATGAACATGATACCGATGACCTGGTACATGCGCTGCAGCTCGCGGCCATAGTGCAGGTACTGGCCGATGCCGAAGCCGGACACCACGGATACATAAATCTCTGCCGCCATGAGCGAGCGCCAGGCAAAGGCCCAGCCCTGCTTCATGCCGCTCACCACAAAGGGGGCCGAGGCCGGCAGGGTCACGAACACCAGCGTGTGCAGCGGGCTGGAACCCATGGTGCGCGCGGCGCGGGCATAGATGGGCGGCACATTCTTCATGCCGTTCTGGGTGGAGAGCAGCACACTCCACAGCGTACCCATGATGACCACAAAGAGCAGGGCAGCCTCCGTCTGCCCGAACCAGATGCAGGCCAGCGGCACCCAGCACACGCTGGGCAGCGCCTGCAAGCCCAGGGCCAGCATGCCCAGGGTGTCATTCACGCTGCGGAAACGCGCGGCCAGCATACCCAGCGGAACCCCCAGCACCAGGCCGATGACGTAGCCGATGAGCAGACGGCGCAGGGTGATGAGCATGGAAAGCGGGATTTTGCCGTTCACGGTGTTATCCCACAGGTAGTGGCCCACGGTGCTGGGCGGGGGCAGCACATAGGGCGACCACAGGCTGATATCCAGCCCGAAGGCTGCTAAATCGCCGGTGAGCGCCGCCCACACCAGAATGAGCAGCAGGAAGAAGATGATGGAGATGATAACGCGTTTCATGACGTCTTAATCAGATTCGTTGGCTGTGTAGCCCTTCAGCGCCGAGGTGATGCTCTGCGAGAGGTCGGCCAGGTCGTGGTTGTTGATATTGCGCGGTCGGGCCAGGTAGACCGGGAATTCCTCGCGCACTCGGCCCGGGTGCGGGGAGAAGAGAATCACGCGGCTGCCCAGGCACACGGCTTCGCGCACGTTGTGGGTCACGAACACGATGGTCTTGCGGCGCTTCTCCCATACATCCTGGATATCGCCGTAGAGCCGCTCGCGGGTCATGGCATCCAGCGCGGAGAAAGGCTCGTCCATGAGCAGAATCTTGGGGTTCGGCGCCAGGGAGCGGGCCAGGGCCACACGCTGGCGCATGCCGCCGCTCAGTTCGTGGATGTTGGCGTGGGCAAAGCGGTCCATCTTCACGAGGTAGAGGTAGTACTTGGCCACCTCCAGACGCTCCTTATCGGTGAGGTTGGGTTTCTGCTTGAGCCCGAACATCACGTTGCCGATGACATCCAGCCAGGGGAAGAGCGCATGCTCCTGGAACATGACCATGCGGTCGCGTCCCGGGCCGGTGATGGGGGTGCCGTCGATGAGCGCCATGCCGCTGTCCGGTTTTTCCAGCCCTGCGATGATATTGAGAAGGGTGGATTTGCCGCAGCCGCTGGGACCCACAAAGCAGACGAACTCGCCCTCGTTGATGGTGAGCGAAACATCATCCAGCGCGCGCACGGTGCCGCGCTTGGTCACAAAATCCTTGCACACATGCTCGATACTGAGCTTGGCGGTCGGGAAATTGTGTATCTCCTCGTGTAGTTTTTCCTGTGTCATCAGTCTTGCTTGTAAATCATTCCTTCCAGCGGCGGCACGCGGTCCAGCAGCCCGGTGGCCTGCGCGTCCTTCACAAATTGCTCCAGCCCCGGCAGGTCAATCGCATCCGTCAGCTTCAGCCGCTTCCATGCGCTGCGCACCAGCTCCGGCTCCATGGGGGCCTGGGTCAGCTGGGTGAGTTCATCCACCACGCGCGCCTGGGCTTCTTCCGGGTGCTCGATAATCCACTGCGTGAGCTCGCGGTGGGCGCGGATGATGGTGGCAGCTTCCTGCGGGTGCAGCTTCAGCCAGCCCACGCGCCCGGCCAGCACCGTGGTGACCACATCCGGCTCCTGCACCAGCACTCTCGCACCGGCCATGCTTTCCAGCCGCGAAACCCAGGGTTCCACCGTCCAGCAGGCGGCGATTTCGCCCTGCTTCATGAGCTGCAGCTGCATCGAGTTCGGCGTGGGGGCCACGCGGCAGTCGCCCGCGCCCTCCAGCGTGCATTTGAGCCCGTTCTTCGCCAGCCAGGCGCGGCAGGAGACATCCTGCGTGTTGCCCAGCTGCGGGGTGGCAATGCTGCGGCCCTTGAAATCGGCGGGGGAGTTGATGCCACTCTCCGGTGCCACCATGAGCGCCGCTCCGCCATTCACCGCCCCGGCCAGCAGGCGCACCTCGCGCCCCGCCGAGACGGCGTATGCATTCAGCGCCGGACTGGGCCCCACATAGGTGAGGTCGGCCGTGCGGCCGAAGAGGGCCTCCATGGCGGTGGGCCCGGCATTGTAGGTGTACCACTCCAGTGTGTAGCCGGGCAGGTAGCGCTCGAACCAGCCCTCGCCGTGGCGGCTCATGTTGCGGGCCACCAGGGCCTGCACGTGGGTCACATTCGGGAACCCGCCTATGCGGATGACCTTGCTATCCGGGTCCTCCTGATTGCACCCCGCCATCACAATCAGGGCGCACACCAGAATCAGGCAGCTGAGCAGTTTTTTGAGCATTCGTTAAAAACTACCAGAATCCCCGCCCGCGGTCAAGCTGCAAGTGCGGCAATTCGCGCTGAGGTCACACTCGTGTCCCGGAAATATTGTAAGCAATAGAAATATTCGGGATGCGTGTGGGAGGAGGCTGAATAAGCGGAAATGCTTGATTTTCACGTGGATTCTGGTACATTGAAGCACATGAAGGAAATCGTTGAACGCATGACCGAACTGGCATCTGAGTGCGAGTGGAAGTTGCTGCGTGAGATGGTTCTTGCGGATTTACTGGAGGGCGGGCCGCATATCAACGCGCGCGATGCCGAAGGTTTTGGGGTGCTGCATACCGTGGTGCGGACTCATGGCGATGACGCTGCAGAGATGGTGCGGATGCTGCTGGCTGCCGGGGCTGACCCGGATATGGCCGATGCCGAGGGGGTGACTCCCTTGCACTGGTGCGTTATCGAGAGTGCGCGCAGGGGTGAGCCGCAGCTGGCGGTGCTGCATTTGCTGCTCCGGGCCGGGGCGGATGTGAATCGGGCAGATAAGGATGGCTGGACTCCGCTGTACTCCTGCGTGAATTACCAGTTCCCGGAGATGATTCCGCACCTGTTGCAGGCCGGTGCCCGCCGCGATTTGCGCGAAGCGACCTGGGGACGCACCCCACTGGAATATGCCGAGGAACTGGGGGATGAAACAGCCGCTGCGCTTCTGCGGGAATAAAAAAGCCCCGCTGGGGTGCGGGGCTGGGAAAGCAGAATGGTCTGGTTTTGTCATTCCTCCGTATCGGCCGGGGCTTCGGGTTCACCGTTTTCGATGGTGAGGGATTCCCAGAGGCTCATGAGGTTGCCGGGGTGGCCGGCGCGAATCTGGCGGCCGTAGCGGTCCACAAAGATGCAGTGGGGAATACCGCTGGCGGGGGCATAACCAGGCACTTTGCGCACCTTTTCATCGTTGCCCATGATGGTGAGGAACTTGATGTTGAATCGCTTGACGAAAGCTTTGGCGGCGGCAGGTGTCTTGTCCTGGCAGAAGAGGATGATATCCACCTTTCCGGATTTCTTGATATCATCGTAGAGCTCGACAATCTCGGGCATTTCGCGGCAGCAGGGGCCGCACCAGCTGGCGGAGAACAGGTAAATGAAGTAGTCGGCCTTTTCATTCACTCGGCCTTTGACTTTCTTCACCTTCTTCACCGCGGTCACCACGGGGCTGGCGGCTTTCTTCGCCTTCTTCTTTTTCTTCCTGGCAGGACTTTCGGTCATTTCTCCGGCATCATCCTGGGCGGCGATGGGCAGGGGGGCAAATGCCAGTAGCCCAAGCAGGGCGGCGGCTAATAAGAAGTTGCGCTTAAACATGGTCTTGTTTTGTGGGTGAAAGGGGGGATTTGAGGGCCTGGAATGACATGGCGAAGTTCTGGATGGCGTCTGCCAGCTCCTGGCTGTTGTAGAAGTTGCGCCGGATGGTAGTTTCCAGCGCCTTCTGCAGCTTGGCGGCAGCGGCGCGGGCCTTGTCTGCCAGCTCGGTTTCGATGAGGGCGATATCGGCGCTGCTGGCGGCGGGTTTCATGGCGGCAAGCTGCTGCACGATGCCTGCCAGCTGGTTGATGCCGCTGGCCACTTCCTGCGGGGATTCTTCGATACCCTTGATGCTGAGTAACTCGGTCACACCTTCGATGACGGCAATCTGGGTGTTCACGAAGTCCGTGGCTGAGATGGCCTCGGCGGTCTGCTGGGCTGCAGCCGGAGCCACCATGGCGGGCAGGGCGGCAATAAATGCCAATGCGGTGCGGGTCATGGCGATAATATACAGCAATTCAAGCAGATAGACAAGCGAAATAGTATGAAATCAAAAAAACGCCGTTCCGCGGGGGAACGGCGTTTGGGTGAAATGCGCTTTGCCGGGGGCTCAGTTCTTTTTGCGCCACAGGGGCTTGGAGATGAGGGCGGCGTACACGAGGTCGAACACGCCGATGCCGGCGAATACGAGCTGCTCGGAGCCGCTCAGGCTGAGCAGGGCATAACCCAGCAGCGCCAGGCCCAGCAGGCCGAAAAGGGCCACGCGGATTCTGGTGACGCGGGGGGAGCAGTAGTTGTCCGTAGCCATGGTGGTGAGAAGGGGTTACTTGGTGAGGCCGAGCAGCTCCATCTCGAAGATGAGGGTGCTGTTCGGGCCGATGCTGCCGGGGCCGTTGGCGCCGTAGGCGAGGTCAGCGGGGATGGTGACGCGCCACTTGGCACCCACGGGCATGAGCTTGAGGGCCTCTGTGAAGCCGGGAATCACCTGGCGGATGTTGAATTTGACCGGGGCCTGGCTCTGGTCGAACACGGTGCCGTCCACCAGCGTGCCCTTGTACATCACCTCGGCGGTGGGGGCCTCGCCGTGCTTGGCGGCATCGTAGCTTTCGCCGCTGCCGGGGGTGATGACCTCGTACTGCAGGCCGGAGGCGGTGGTGGTCACACCCTCCTTCCTGCCGTTCTCTTCCATGTACTTCTTGCCGGTTTCGAGGTTCTTCTGTGCTTTCTCGTCGCCGCGCTTCTGGAGCATGGAGAGGAAGGTCTGCTGGTACTCATTCACGTGCTCGTCAATGAGGCTCATATCCATGTTGCCGGAAAGGCCATCCTGGAAACCCTTGCCCAGCATCTCGGCCAGCACATCATCGCCCTGGAGCCCGGGCAGCATCTGCGGCATGACCTGGCTACCCACGCGGTAGCCGATGAGATAGGACATCACTTTAATCATCTGTTCTTTATCCATGCCGCTACTGTATCACCCCGCAGCGGCAGAATCAACTTTCTTCCCGGTCATAAACCGGTCATCAGACCTGCAGCCCGTGCAGAATCATCACCAGCATCACGATGGCGGCGGCCATGCGATACCAGCCGAAAATGGATAAACCGTGCTTTTTGAGGTAGTTGACCATCCACTTCACCGCAATGATGGCGCTGAGCCAGGACATGAAGGTGCCTGCCAGCATGGGACCCCAGCCGATCTCGGCCACCATGTTGTCGCCGTATTTTATGAAATCGTAGACGGTGGCGGCGCTCAGCGTAATGAGGCCCAGCAGGAAGCTGAACTCCACTGCTGCGGCCATGCTCAGGCCCGCTACCAGGCCACCCAGCATGGTCATGAGGCTGCGGCTGGTGCCCGGGCACATGGCGATGCACTGCATGAACCCCACAGTCAGGGCCTGCTTCCAGTTCATTGCCTCCAGCTCAATTCCGTTTACGTTGTTTTTGTTCCCTGTCTTTCTGCAGTACCGCACATATAGCAGGATGACGATACCGCCTATGGCCCAGGTAATCAGCACCGTCTCGGCGTTGAACAGAAAATTCTTGATGGGCTTTGCCAGGAAGAAGCCGATGACCATCGCCGGCAGGAAGCCCAGCAGCAGGTTGACAGCCAGTTTCAGACCGCTCGGGTTTTTGCCCAGCACGCCGCGCCACATCTGCCCCACTCGCGCAAAGTACAGATTGAGTACGGCCAGGATGGCTCCACTCTGGATGCAGACGGAATAAGCATTCAGCGCGTCCGATTCCCCCAATCCCAGCAGGTACTGCGTGATGATGAGGTGCCCGGTGGAGCTGACGGGCAGGTATTCCGTGAGCCCTTCCACCAGTCCGAGAATAAGGGATTGAAGAATGGTCATGACGCGTGCTCATGTACTCTATTTTGTAAAAAAGGTCAACAATAAAAACAAAAAAGCTCAGGATAAAAGTGTGCCATCCGCAAAAAAAGATTGAAGAAGCTCGAAAAACCTGCTATGAATAGTGGCAGATTTTTGCATGCAGCTTTTGCCATGAACATGAAGAAAATTTTCCGCAAGATTAAAAAGGGGTTCACTCTGGTGGAGCTCCTCGTTGTTATTGCCATTCTGGGCGTCGTGATGACGATGGCCGCAGGTGTGCTTCGCGATGCCGGTAAGGGGCGTGGCATTGAGTCAGGCATTGAGCTGCTGGAGTCAATGGTGACGGAGGCCCGCGCCACGGCTCAGGGTAATGATACCTACACGCGCCTGATTATCGTATCCGACCCCAAGGATAACTCGCCGGATACCATTCACCTGCGCTACATGACGGTTCAGCTTTTCCGCAAGGGGAGCGGCAAGGGAGACTCCTTTGATGGCACCAATGTGGCTGAGGATGGTAAGTGGGTTTCCACCTCTTCCGGTGTGATTCTGCCTCCCGGCGTCTTCTTCTCACCCACGTTCAGTAAGCCGCTTCCGCGAGAGGATGGCGCTGTCGGCTCCATGATTGGCCAGGGCGTGACCCGCTTGCCCGGCCGTGGCCAGAGCCGCATTTATTATGTTGAGTTTGACGAAAAGGGGCGTTTTGTTGCGCCCATGGCCGACCCGCTGAACCTGACCTGCCCGCAGCGACTGGTTCTTATCAATGGCCGTCCCGGCAAGGGGCGTAACTCGGCGGATGGTATTGTGCCCCGCGATACCATCAAGGATGGCCGGGAGGTTCGTCCTGCCGGCGCCAAGGGTATCTGCCTGTGGCCCTCTGGTGATGTAAGCCTGCTGCGCACGGATGACCAGGTGTTCCGTGATGTGCAATAATGCCCTGTTTAACATCTTCTGCTGATATGAAAAAAGTACTCTCTTTCCGCCGGTTCCGTGGGTTTACCCTTATGGAAACGCTCCTGGCCATTGCGCTGGTGGGCGTGTTGCTTTCCATTTTCCTCACCGTTTTTGTTCCGGCCCGTGGCCTGGTGCGTCAGGCTCTTACCCGTCAGGAATCCGAGCGCATCGCCGGTATTCTGCGGGCTGAGCTGAGCATGCTGCGTGCAGATGAAATCGCCGATAGCGGCGCCAAAAGTTCATCTGAAAACAAGTACCTGAGTACTTTCGACAAGGGCTTCCACTGGCTGAAGAAGACTTCCAAGCCCAGCAGTGCCATTGTGGTGTTCTCCTACCGCGCAGATTTGTCCAAGCCTGCCCGCAAGGATGGTACTTATCCGGCTGTGCCCGCCGGTAAAAGTGTGCCCGGCAAGGATGTGCAGCTGGTATCAGTTGCCTGCCCCATGGATGACCCGGTGCACCGCGATGATATTCGCGATGCTGTGGGCCCCGTATTCCTGGTGAAGATGACTCAGCTGGAGCTTAAGGGCGAGGGCGAGTACCGCATGGTGAACTCTCCCGGCGTCATTACCAAGGCTTCCTCCCCGGAGCAGTACGTTTCCCAGGCCGGGCAGCGGGATGCCTGGGGTGGCGCTATCTTCTGCCGCGCAGAGTTCTACCACATGTCGCCCCCTAACCCGGCCCGCTATAAGGGCAAGAGCTGGAAAAAGCTGGGCCGCCCGCTTTTCTCTGCCAATCTTTCATTCCGCCGCTGATTCTGCAACCCCTTTTCTCCGATTGAATCATGAAACTTGGAAACAATTGTTACCGCCGCGGTTTCACGCTTATTGAGTTGATGACAGCAATGGCCATCACCGGCATGCTGGTGACTGTCATCATGCAGTTGACGAATCAGAGTATAGACCTCTGGCGTGCCGTGAGCGAGGACGTGAGCACCTCCACCCGTTCCCGCGCTGCCCTGCAGACCCTCAGCCGCGACTTCGAGTCGTTCCAGATGCGCGGGTACGATAACAAGTACCAGTGGCTCTTTGCCAAGGCCGATGAAAGCATGGACAATGTGCCCAAGGGGCTGAAGATCCCCCGCTCCGCCCAGTGCGTGTTCTTTGCCTGTGCTCCGGATCGCAACCCCTCTGTGAGCTCCAGTACGTCCCTGCGCAAGAACTACCGCGCTGCCCGCGCCCACAACCGCGAAACCCAGGGCGATGTGAACGCCATCGGCTACCGCCTCATGTACCGCGACCAGATTCAGAACCTGCCCGGGACGGAGGGGAATGAGAAGGGCGTGTACCCCTTGTTCTCCCTGTACCGTCAGGTTGTTTCTCCGCGTTCCACCTTTGAGGAGCTCCTGGGCAAGGATAACCTGGAGTCTGCCTACGTGCGCTTTGAGGAGGACGATGAGAAGAACTTCCTCTGCGAGAATATCCTTGAGTTCAATATCACTTTCTCCATCCGCTATGCCAGCTCCCAGGCTGATGCGGAAGAAGGCCGCGTTGATTATGAGGTGGTGACCGTGCCCATCGTGGCTTCCAGCCGCCGCACCAACAAGGTGGCGGTGTATGGCGACCGCATTGTGGCCGGTGGCACCACATATGAAAATGCCCGCATCGACTCTGCCATGCTTTCCATCACCGTGCTGACGGAGGAGGGCGCCGCCATGGTGGAACAGATTCGCCAGGGCCGCCGCCGTGCGCCTAAGAAGATTGCCGATTTCTTTGCGAAATACACGCGTTCCTATTCGCGTCTGGTGGCCGTTCCCCAGCCACTCTGATATTTCAGACTTTCACACCACCATTTGCTATGCAGATGCAAAGCCCGCAGCGTGATGTGCTCCCCGGAGCCATCACGCTTTGGATTGACCCCGTTCCCCGCAGCGGCTATCCCAATATGGCCGCAGATGAGCTCCTCTCCCGACGCCCGGAGGCCTGGCTCCGCATCTATACCTGGAGCCGCCCGGCCGTGAGTTTCGGTTACTTTGATACCGCTACGGAGGCTGCCCGGCTTTTCCCCGGCGCGGAGGAATACATCCGCCGCTGGACCGGCGGCGGCATTGTGGACCACCGGATAGGCTATACCTACACGGTGACTCTGCCGGCGCAGGAGGGGGTCATGTACCCTGCTGCTGACCAGTTGTACGTATGGATTCATGGGGCCCTGGCTGCGGCCTTGCAGCAGAGCGGGGTGGAGTGTACCCTGCTTACGGAGGACGCGCCGGATGGCGGTCGTGCCTGCTGGGCCAGCCCGGTGAAGAGTGATATTGTGGATGCCACCGGCCAGAAGCTGGCAGGAGCCGGCCAGCGCCGGTTCAAAGGCGCCGTGCTGCACCAGGGGCTTATCCAGCAGTGTGAGCCTGCCGCAGGCTGGCCGCAGTGCCTGGCCCGTTCCCTGGCGCCGGTAGTGAACGTGGTGGTGGGGGAAGAGCCGTATCCCGGCTTCAATGAGGAGCTGGAGGAGCTCTGTCGCACCAAATACGAAAGTGCGGAGTGGAATGATGAGTCCCACGGCCGCCGGAAACCCACCAGAAGCTGAAAACAGAACAGCCCCGGTTTGATGCAACCGGGGCTGTTTTTTGAAGGCTTTTGTTTATTGGTGGTGCTCAGCGCGGTATTTATCCCAATCCACCTTGACGGTGTGGGCGCGGTAGCCGTTTTCCGTTTCGGAGATGATGATGCCGGCTTTCTCGAGCTCCTTGCGGCGGGCAAGCAGTGCGGCCATGCTGATGGAATCCGGCTTCGCGTTGATGACATTGCAACCCGCTTTCTGCCACTGATTCAGCTCTTCATTGGTAATACTGCCATCTTTAGCCAGAATGAAGAAATTTGTCATTTCAGCAATGACGATGGGATGGATATACATGAGGTAGGGATGCCAGTCTGCCGGGTCCTTGCCGAAGCTGAGGTCCACGCCCTTATCTGTGAGCTCTTTCCAGATGCCGGTGTTGATATCCTCGCTGCTCAGGGTGTTGTCCCCCGGCAGGATGGTATAGACCCGGGCTACGGTCTCAAAAAGGAGCTCCTTATCCTTGAGCGGCATCTTGTTGTATTTCATGACCGCATCCCCGCGGTCGAACAAGTCCCATTCCATGGATTCCGGACCGGCTACTTTCACCATAGTGATTTCTGTCACCTCCCGGGTTTTGGCGGACCCTCTCTTCACTTTGACTTTCTTGGTGGAATACTGGGGCACATCTTTCTCAATGATGCTGCGAACGGGATTCGTCTGCTGGCATGAACAGAACAGCCCCGCGGCCAGGATGAGGATGGAAAGCTTCTTCATGCTGCACATTATATGATATCTGCCCCCTTCAGGTCAAGCTGCTTTCTCGCCCTCCGGAACTGAAATTCCGGCTATGAAGGTGCCTGCAGTGCCCGTTGGGCTGATTAGAAAACAACCGCCGGGGGGATAATCCGGCGGTTGTTTTTTGAGAATGTGAGAAAAGGCTCAGGGCAATTTCTCGCCGCGTACCTTGGCGGCAGTCCAGTCGCGCATGCGGGCAAACACGGCATAGAGCCCCGGCACCATGAAGATGCCGAAGATAGTAGCCAGCAGCATGCCGAAGAAGGTGGTCACGCCGATTTCCATGCGGCTGGCCGCACCGGAACCGGAGGCTACCACCAGCGGGAACACACCGAAGAGGAAGGAAACCGCCGTCATGAGCACGGCTCGGTAGCGCATGCCGGCGCCATTCAGGGCGGCCTGCTTCACCGGCACGCCTTCCTCGTGGTTTTCCTTGCTGAATTCCACCATGAGGATGGCGTTCTTCGCTGCGAGACCGATGAGCATGAGAAGCCCCAGCTGCACGTAGATGGACAGGCTCAGCCCGAAGAGCTGCGCACCCATGAGCGCACCCATGGTGGCCACGCTCACGGAGAGCATCACCGGCACCGGGGTGGTCCAGCTTTCATACTGCGCCACCAGGAAGAGGTAGGCAAAGAGCATGGCCATGGCGATGAGCGGGCCGATCTTGCCATCGTTCTGGCGCTCCTGGTAGGAGAGGTCCTTCCAGCTGACTTCCCAGAGCAGGTTGCGGCCCTTGGCGCGTTCTTCCTTGTTCATGTCTGCAACGGTCTGCTCAATGAGTTGCATAATCTGGCCGGAGCCCACGCCCATGGCCGGGGTCACGGAGATATCCGCGCTCATGTACTGGTTGAAGCGGTTGTAACGGCCCGGCCCCATGCGGTAGGAGAGCGAGCACACGGCAGAGAGCGGCACCATCTCGCCGCGCTCATTGCGCACCATCTGGTTCAGGATGTCATCTGCCGTGCGGCGGTCGGGGGTGCCACCCTGAATCTGCACCTTGAAGTTGAAGCCGTTCAGGGTAAAGTCGTTCACGTAGGAGGAGGCCATCACGCTCTGCAAGGTGCGGAAGATGGTATCCACCGGGATGTTGAGCGACTGGGCTTTCTCGCGGTTGATTTCGAGGTGAATCTGCGGCGTCTCCGCATCGTATTCGCTTCGCGTGCGGGAGACGAGGTCGCGGCGGGCCATGAGGCGCTCCTGTACCTCCTTCACGGCCAGGCCCAGGTCCTGCGGCGTGGCATCGCCGGAGACCTGCAGCACGGCGCTCACGCCGCCGGCAATGCCCAGACCGCGGATGGCGGGCGGGGTCATGGCTATGATGCTGGCCTGCGGAATATCCGCACAGGCGGCGTTGATGCGCTCTGCGATGCGGCTGGCATGCATGCTGGGATCCTGGCGTTCGCTCCAGTGGGTGAGCAGCACAATCATCATGCCGCTGTGCTCGCCGGAGCCGCTCGCGAAGCTGTAGCCGCTCTGCGCGGTCACCATGTCCACACCGGGCATGCCGATGACCCGCTTTTCAATCTGGCGCATCACCTTATCCGTGCGCTGTTTGGCGGTGGCGGTGCCTTCCATGGTCACCATCACGAAAAGGCTGCCTTTATCCTCCGTGGGGATGAAGGAGTTATTCAGTGCGGGCGGGGCGAGCAGGGCCATGGGGTTGAGCTCGCCGGTGGTGGCGGGTTTCTTATCGCTGCCCACCAGCTGGTGCCAGCTGTCCGGTGCGCCGGCGAAGTACACGTAGTTGCCACCCAGCACCAGCAGCAGGCAGAGCACGGTGAGCCAGGCGTTGCGCACCAGGATGCCCGCGCCCCACAGGTAGATGCGGCGGCTCGTCTCCAGCATCCAGTTGAAGGGCCAGAAGATGAACGCCGCCACTTTGCTGGGCTTGGTGCCTGCCGGGCGCAGAATCAGCGCACAGAGGGCGGGGGAGAGCGTGAGCGCATTGATGGTGGAAATGCAGAGCGCCACGCACATGGTCACGGAGAACTGGGTGTAGATCACGCCCACCATGCCGCCGTAGAAGGCGATGGGCACATACACGGCCAGGGTCACCAGGGTGGTGGCGATGATGGCGCCGGTAATCTGCTTCATGCTCTTGATGGTGGCCTCCTTCGGGGAGAGTTTCTCCTCCTGGATGATGCGCATCACGTTTTCCACCACCACGATGGCATCGTCCACCAGGGAGCCGATGACCAGGATGAGGCCGAACATGGTCAGCACGTTGATGGAGTACCCCAGCGGGTACATTACCATGAATGCACCCAGCAGAGAGACCGGAATGGCAATGGCCGGAATGAGCGTGGCGCGCCAGTCCTGCAGGAAAAGGTAGGTCACCAGCACCACCAGCAGCAGAGCCACTACCAGCGTCTCCACGATTTCATCCATGGTGGCATCAATGGCCTGGGTCGGGTCATAGCCCATGCGCCACTCCATGCCGTCCGGGAAGTTCTTTTCAATCTGCTTCATGGCCTCCTGCACCTTGGCCACGGTGGCCAGGGCGTTGGCATCGTTATTCTGGTGAATAATCATGCCCACGTTGTCCATGCCGTTGAGTCGGCTGTAGCCGGTGTTCTTCTCGGCGCCCAGCTCCACGGTGGCGATGTCCTTGAGCTTGGTCACGTGGCCGTTCTGCCCGCGTTTCACGACGATGTTGCCGAACTCCTCGGCAGTCTTCAGGCGGCCGGTGGCGGTCACCTTGAAGGTGGCATAGGACTGCACGTCCTCGGCACCCACGGAACCGGCAGCGGCCTGCACGTTCTGGGCTTTGATGGCCTCGCTCACATCCGCGGGGGTGATGTTCATGGCACTCATGCGGGTGGTGTTCATCCACACGCGCATGGAGTAGTTGCGGCTCGGGATGATATCTGCACTGGAAACGCCGTCCACCTGGCAGATTTTATCCTTCACGTTCATGCGCAGCCAGTTGGAGAGCTCCAGAATGCTCATCTTGTTCTCATCGCACATGAAGTTGATGAAGCAGAGCATATCGCCGCTGCGCTTGTGCACACTGTAGCCGGTCTGCTTGATTTCGCTGGGCAGCTTGGATTCCACGCGCTTGATGGCGTTGGACACGTTCACCATGGCCATGTCATCATTCGTGCCGGAGCGGAAAATGAGCGTGAGACTGAAGGAACCGTCGTTGCCGCAGGAGGAGTAGAAGTATTCCAGGTCATCCATGCCGATGAGCTGCTCTTCCACCGGGGCGGCCACCACCTGGGCCACTTCCTCGGCACTGGCGCCCGCATAGGTCATGCGCACCGAAATGGTGGGCGGCGAGACTTCAGGGTACTCCGAAACCGGCATCTTGCTCAGGCAGAGCAGACCGGCCAGCATCATCAGGATGGAGACGACGAAGGCGAACTTGGGACGGTAAATGAAGAATTGGGAAAACATAAGGGATAAAGCGGTTGGGGGTTACTTGGCCTGCACGGGGGTGTTTTCTTCCATATCTGCCAGGTGGGAGGTGATGACCTTCTCACCCGGCAGCAGCCCGGAGAAGACGGCCACCCGGCCATCCTCGGCAGCGCTGCCGCAGATGATGCGGCGCACCAGGGCGCGGTTGTGCTTCACTACATACACGTACTTACCCCGGGAATCCGTGAGCACGGCCTCCGCCGGCACCCCCAGCACGGGGAACTCCGCCTTGCGGCATACGCGCACACTCACCACGCCGCCGGGAGCCAGGCTGCGGTCGGCATTTTCGAACACGGCCCACACGTTCTGGGTGCCGGTGCCGGGCTGGATTTCATTGTCGCAGAAGGCCACACGGCCTTTCTCCGTGATTTCCTGGCCGGTGGCGGTCACCAGGGTGAGCTCTGCCTGCTGCTCCAGCTTATCGGCACTGCCGTAGATGGAGAGGATATCCTTCTCACTCAGCGGGAAACGGGCGTAGATGGGGCTGAGCTGCACCACGCGGGCCAGCGGGGTCTTGATATCGGTCACATAGTTGCCTTTGGATACCAGGGTGCGGCCGATGCGCCCACCCAGCGGTGCCTTCACCACGCAGCGGTCCAGGTCGTCCTGCGCCACGGCCAGGCGGGCCTGGGCGGCATCTCTGGCGGCCTGCAGCTCATTGAGCGTGGCGCGGGCGTTTTCCAGGTCGTCCTTGCTGCTGGCGTTCACTTCCAGCAGTTTCTGCTGGCGCTCATACTTGGTGCGGGCATCGTTGATTTTCACATCCAGCTGCTCCACGGCAGCCTTGCAGGCATCTACGGTGGCCTGGTAGCGCGTGGGGTCAATGTGGAAGAGCTCGGCGCCCTTCTGCACGCGCTCGCCTTCCGTGAAGTTGCGCTCCTGCAGCACGCCCTGCACCAGCGGGCGCAGCTCCACGGTGTTGATGGCTTCCAGTCGGGCTGTCTCAATGGTCAGCACGGTGGGGTCGGTCATTTCCTGAACTGTGGCGGCATCCACCTCTACCGGAGCCAGCTCTCCGCCCTGGGCAGAGCCGGGTTCATTCACGCTTGCATCGGCAAAGACCGGGTGCACCGTGGCACCGGGGCGGGTCTTGTGCGAACCGTCGCTGATGACGACCTCGCCGGGCTGAATGCCCTCGTAGATGGATTGCAGGCGCCCCTGCACGGTGCCGGCAATCACATTGCGGCGGGAGACCTTGTTCTCTGCATCGATGATGTAGACGAAGGCTCCCTGGGTGTCGTAGTGCACAGCGGTGAGCGGAATCATGCAGACCTCGCGCACCGTGTTCAGGCTTACATACAGAGCGCCGATGCCGTGGTGGGTCAGCTGCTCATCCGGGTTGGAAAACTCGGCCCACAGGGTGTAGGAGTCCGTACTGCCGCTCAGCTGGTTATCCACGATGGTGATGCGCCCTTTGTCCGGATAATTGCGCCCGTTGGCCGTCACCAGTTGCACATCGGTCACGTGGCCGATTTCCTTCGGCCCGTGGAAAATGCCGTTCACGTCGTTCTGGCTCAGCGGGAAACGCACATAGATGGGGTCCATCTGCGCGATGGTGGTGATAGCCTCGCCGCGGGTGATGTAGTTACCCTCGCCTTTCGGCAGACGCCCGATGCGGCCGCTGATTTCGGCATAAATCTTACAGTCGGCCAGGTCTTTGGCGGCGCGTGCCAGCTCAGCACTGGCGCCGGCCTTGCGGGCCTTGAGCTCCTCCATGGCAGCCTTGGCGGTCTCCATGTCCTCGCGCGAGGCAGCCTGCTGGGCGGCCAGGGTGTTCAGGCGGTTGAAGCGGCTGGTGGCGTAGGTAATCTGCGCATCAAGCTGGGCAATGGCTGCCTCTGCCTCCTCCACCGCGGCTACATAGCGCAGTGGGTCAATCTCCAGCAGCAGGTCGCCTTCCTTCACGATGGCCCCTTCCTGGAAATGCGCCTTCATCAGGCGTCCTTCCACGGCGGAGCGCACCGTCACATGGCGCACGGCTTCCGTGTGCCCTATGCTCTTGCGCACAATCTTATCCTGCCCGAGAACCGCTTTTTCGGCCTGCACATAGGTCACCATCTTGCCCGGCATCTGCGCAGCCGCCACCCCGCACAGCAGCAGGGGAATAGCATATTTAGTCATCGTTCGCATCTTCTTTTTCGTTGAAAAGTTAAAATACCTTACTCGGCTATCATACCACTGCTCCCGCGCGCACGCAAGCAGCAAATGGTGACATATCCGCCACATTCTTTACAAATGTTAACGGAAAAGCCTGGAAGAATCTACGCGGTAAGCAGCAGATAAATGAGAATTTTTGGGGGGAACTCTGTCGGAGCACGGGACTTCAGTCCCGATTGGAAGCACCGTTATTTCGGGACTGAAGTCCCGTGCCCCGACAACGACAAATATCAATTTGTCGCTCCTTACACCGTGCAGCGCACGGAGACGGAGGAAGTGAAGGGAAGGATGAACTTGTGCAGCTCCACGGTGGCGGTGGTGGCGCCGAAATCCTGCACGCAGGCGGTGGCCAGTCGGTGGCAGAGGGTTTCCAGCAGCACGGTGGGTTGCTCCTGCGCCAGGGCGATGAGGTGGCGGGCCAGGGCATCGTAGTCGATGGTGCGCTCCAGCGCCTCGCCCATGCTGCTGAAGGTGGCGGCGGGGGTAAGGCTCACGTTGGCCACCAGTCGCTGGGGCGCGGCGCGTTCCTCCTCCGGCACGCCGATGCGGCATTCGATTTCCAGGCCGTTGATGTGGATGGTATCGGCCATCGGGGTGGCGGCGGGGGCGGAGCCGCTGCGCTCCATGAGGCTCTGCAGGGCTCCCAGGTGGGGCACGGTGAGATCCGGGTTGGAGACGGAGAGCTGGGCTGCGTTGTTGTAGCCGGTGAGCACGCCAATGCCGATGATGCCGGCGCAGTGGGCGGCGTTGATATCATGCTGCATATCGCCGATGAAGGCGGTATCCGCCGGGTTCAGGTTGTGCTGGCGGAGCAGGGTGTAGATGTATTCCTCCTTGTTGCGCACACCGGAGTGGATGTGTTCGAAGTAGTCCTTGAGCCCCAGGAAACGGGCCTGCTCATCGAAGGCTCGCGGGTCCATGCTGGTGAGGATGAAGCAGCGGATTCCCCGGCTGCGGCAGAACTCCAGGAATGCCTTGGCATGCGGGATGATGGTGACCTGCGTCACGGCGTGGTCGAAGGCGTGGCGGTAGTGCTTCTCCAGGTCGACCAGCCTGGCCTCCGGGGTCTTGTGGGCGTAGTAATCCGGGTAGGGCAGCTGGAACTCATCGCGGAACTGCTCGCGGGTGAGGGCGGGGCGGTCATACTGGGCGAGCACGTAGTTAGTGGCTTCCAGGGTGAGGGCCAGGTCATCGCACAGCGTGCCGGACCAGTCGAAAAGGAGGTTCTTGAACATGGGGCGGGGAATCAGGGTTTGCGGCGGTCGGTGGTGATGATGTTGTGGCGCTTCTGGAACTTGAAGATGGCGCGTTTCAGCTCCGGGTTGATGAAGGGGTTGTCCTTGCCGTAGCGGGCCCAGGGACCACCCGGCACCAGGTGGAAATCCACAAAGCGCCAGTGTACATTGGCCGTGCCGCCCTTGATGCCGAGGTAATCACGCACCGCAGGGGAAATATCGATGCCGGCGCACTTGTTGGACTTGTTGCGGGGGCGCTTGCCGAGGAAGACGTATTCCCAGTCATCGGTGTTGAAGGGGCCGCAATCCTCCCACTGGGCAAAGCAGTAGCGCCCGTTGTAGTAAATCTGCACCCAGGTGCCGCGACATACGGATTCGTACTTGCCATCCTTGAAATGGCGGTACCAGGGGATGACCTTAGACGCTTCCGGCTTGGGGCCTCCTTTGTCGATGTCGTTGTAGGGCAGGGCGATATAGAAGGGATTGAGCTGCGGGGTGAAGCCCAGCGGCGCGAAGGTGCGCGGGTCGCGGTTGGCGGGGTTGGGGTCATCGAATCCGCCGTAGTTATCATCCCACGCGCTGTCCCAGCTGCTGGCGGTGTTGGGCACCGGGTTGTTCTTCGTGGCGCGCTCGCCTATGTAGAAATAGGTGGCGGTGATATCGAAATGCCAGGGGTAGGCACCCGGGCGCGGGCGCTGCGGGCGGGTCTTGGGGTCCGGGAAGTTGCGGCGGTGGCTCTGGTCGAAGGTGGGGCGCAGCGGCCCGGCCTTGATGGCGGCTTCGCGCAGGCGCTCGGTGGTCATGCGCCGCTTTGGAGCTTTGGCCGTGCTGCGGTTCACCGCCGAGGAGCCGATGCTGGAGCGCACGCGCTGTGCCTCTGCCACCGGGAGCGATAGCAGGCCAAGGAGCAGCAGGCAGGGCAGGGCTCGGCTCAGCATCTTCTATCTTACCAGTTATGCAGTACGCTCGGGCGGGCCACGGGCAGCTTATCGGGGGCATCCAGCGTGTAGTGCAGGCCACGCGATTCCTGGCGGCGGATGGCGCAGTCCACAATCAGCGAGGCCGTGAGCGCCAGGTTGCGCAGGTCGATGATTTCCGGGGTCACGCGGTAGCCCCAGTAGTACTCGTTGATTTCGCGGTTGATGTTGCGCAGGCGCGTGGCGGCGCGCTGCAGGCGGTGGTTGGTGCGCACGATGCTCACATAGTCCATCATGGTGCGGCGCACTTCATCCCAGCAGTGGTAGAGAATGGCCATGTCATCCTGCTGGGCGCGCTCGCCGTGCTTCCACTCGGGGATGGGGTATTCCTCCATCTTGTGGGCCAGGGGCAGGGTGCGCAGCATGCGCTGCAGGGCGCGCTTGGAGATGACCACGCATTCCAGCAGGGAGTTGCTGGCCAGGCGGTTGGCGCCATGCAGACCGGTGCAGCCGGTTTCGCCCGCGCAGAAAAGGCCGCGCAGCGAGGTCTGGCCGTCCGTATCTGTCTGCACACCGCCGCACTGGTAGTGGGCGCTGGGTACCACGGGGATGTAGTCCACCTCGGCATCCACGCCGTAGCTCTTGCAGGTTTCGTAAATGTACGGGAAGCGCTCGGCCATGAATCCCTTGGGCTTGTGGGTCATGTCCAGGTACATGCAGGGGTGGCCGGTGCGCAGAATCTCGCGGTTGATGGCACGGGCCACGATATCGCGCGGCGCCAGGCTCTTGCGGTGGTCATACTTCTGCATGAATTCCTGGCCGTCCGGGCCGCGGAGCACGCCGCCCTCGCCGCGCACGGCTTCGGAGATGAGGAAGGTGAGGCCATCGCGGTCGCTGCTCTTCGGGTTGTAGAAGGTGGTGGGGTGGAACTGCACGAACTCCAGGTTGGAGACATTGGCCCCGGCGCGCCAGGCCATGGCCACGCCGTCGCCGGTGGCGGTGGCGGGGTTGGTGGTGTACATGTACACGCGCCCGGTGCCGCCGGTGGCCAGCATGATGCGGTCGCTGCGGAAGATTTCCACCTCGCCGGTGGCAGGGTCAAGCACATAGGCGCCCAGCACGCGGTCCTCGGTCACGCAGCCGAGCTTGGCGGTGGTGATGAGGTCGATGGCGATGCGGTGGTCCAGCAGGGTGATATTCGGGTGCCGCTGCACGCAGCGCAGCAGCTTGGTGCTGATTTCCAGCCCCGTGGTGTCCTTGGAGTGCAGGATGCGGCGCTTGCCGTGGCCGCCCTCGCGACCCAGGTCGAACTCGCCGTCCTTCTCCGTGTCAAAGTCTACGCCCCAGTTGAGCAGCTCTTCGATGGCGGCGGGGGCTTCCTCCACGATGGTGCGCACGGCCGCTTCATTGCAGAGCCCGGCGCCGGCGTCCAGCGTGTCTGCCACGTGTTCCTCGAAGGTGTCGTTCTTATCCATCACGGCGGCAATACCGCCCTGGGCCTTGGCCGAGCTGGAGATGAGGGGATCGCTCTTGCAGAGAATGGTCACCTTGCCATATTCGGCGGCGCGCAGGGCAAAACTCAGTCCCGCCACACCGCTGCCGATTACTAGAAAGTCTGTCGTAGTCATCGCTGTATGCTGGATGCGCGCGCCATTCTACCACATTCTACCCGTTTCGTCACGCCCAATGTCAGAAAAATCCCTAACTTCCACGCCACCCCGATGGATTTTGTAGAAATAGTAACATCAACAACATTGAAGAAGACCCCCTCTGCTCGAAAAATCGGAATTTGTCGTTGTCGGGGCACGGGACTTCAGTCCCGAAATAACGGTGCTTCCAATCGGGACTGAAGTCCCGTGCTCCGACAGAGTTCCCCCACAAATTCCCATTTGGCGGGCTCTGTACTTTAAACCAGGGGAAACGATTCTCTCCGATATACCGGGCTTGCGGCTGCGTAGAGAACGAAAACAAGGGCGGTCAGCCGGCAGATGCTTTATGAGCGATGCGTTTTTTGATGCGGCTCCACAGAAAGGCGAAACTGAGCGCCGCAAACAGTTGGATGATAAAGACAAAGGGGGCAAGCTTTTGCATGGTCGGCCACATGGAGAAACACGCCGCCGCCAGCATGCTCACGATGAGATAGATGAACATGTGGGAGCAAAGCAGTAGCAGGGTGTGTTCTCCTATGGCCGACAGCAGCCTGACGATGCGCAGCTTTTCCAGAATCTGGCAGAAAATGCACCAGAGATAACTGCCGCATATCCCCATGACGATGAAGACTACAGGTGCGTACCAGCCGAGACGCCCGAACTCACGGCAATACATTCCGCCGCTGCCGCCGTTCGACTTGACCGCCCATACGTAAATGGGAAGAATGACTGCCGCACAGAGAAGCGACTTTGCGGATAATCTGTTCAGAATCTGAGAAGCAGCGAGCAGATGCCCGCCGTAGATGAACAAGGCCCCGGCAAAGGCTGTATCCAGGCTCCAGGGAAAAAGTATGGGGCTGTGGTGGACAAGAAGCGTGGCCCCTGTGTATGCCGCGACAAGTGCGGCGCGCATGCGGGGCCCGGCACGGTGAATCGGCAGATACAGGGCGTATGAACAGAAAAGACAGGTCAGGAACCAGAGGGGCTCGCAGCCTTTGGGAAACAGCTGCAGGCTGTGCCCGGCTCCACTTGTAAACAAATCGATGCGGGAGTATATGCTGCCGGCCAGCATTCTGCACCAGTAGAGCGGATATATCTCACCCCTGAAAATGCTGGTCGCGAGGAACAGGGCATAATAGAGCAGCGCCCACTTGGCATAGGGCAGCAGAAGCTGGACCGCCCTGCGCCGGAGGATTCCGGGCTTGTCCTTGAATGTGTACCCGGATATAACAAAGAAGAGCGGCATGTAGCATGCCATAAAGTAGGTGAGGCACTGCAGGATGAGGTCGGGGTACGGATTTTCTCCTGCTTTTGCCAGATTGGTGTGCGCGATTAACACAAGCAGGATGCCTCCGCCTTTTACGGCATCTACCCATAATAATCTGTTTTTCTTCCTATCTGAAGGGGATGGAACAGGCTCGCTCATTCTGATGTTGTATGCTGTTTCGTTGTTTTCCGGTACTTGCCTGACAAAGAAAACACCCCGCAGCAGACCTGCGGGGTGTGAATGGAAAGGATGTTACTTGCCCTGCTGGGCCTGGCGCTGGCGCTCCAGGGCGGCCTGCTGTTCCATCATGCGCTCCATGAAGGACTTCTTGGCTCCCTTCTTCTTCTGCACCTTCACCAGTTCCGGCGCGGGCATGCGGCGGATGATGATGGTCTGCAGGATGGAGATGAGGTTGCTGGTGGTCCAGTAGAGACCGAGGGCGCTCGGGTAGGTGTAGCAGAACAGGAAGAACATGAGCGGCATCCAGCGCATGATCTTCACCTGCGTGGCATCGCCGGTGGCGGGGGTCATGTGCATCTGGATGATGGTGGACACGGCCATGAGGATGGGCAGGATGTTCACCGGCACTTCATAGCCCATGAAGGGGAAGGAGAACACAGTATCCATCTGCGAGAGGTCGGTCACCCAGCCGATGAAGCCTTCGCCGCGGAACTCGGCAGCGGTCTGCAGCACGTAGAAGAAAGAGAAGAAGATGGGCATCTGCAGCAGCATGGGCAGGCAGCCGCCCATGGGGGAGATGCCGTACTGCTGGTAGAGCTTCATCATCTCCATCTGCACCTTCTGCTGGTCGTTCGGGTACTTTTCCTTCAGGGCCTGCATCTGCGGCTGCAGCAGGCTCATGCGCTTCATGCTGGTGTAGCTCTTGCGGTAGAGCGGCCAGATGAGCAGGCGGATGGTGATGGTCATGGCGATGATGGCCCAGCCCCAGTTGCCCAGCCAGCCGTGGTAGAGGTTCACGAGCCAGTTCATGGGGTAGGCGATGATGGTGAAGATGCCGTAGTCCATCACGCGGTCAATCATGCGGAAGTCATCCGTCATGTCGTTGAGCATGAGGTTGAGCTTCGGGCCGGTGAAGATATCGAAGGAGAAGCTCTTCTGGCCGCCCATCATGGCGTCCGTCTTGCCGGCGAGGGAGAATCCGGGCATGCCGAGGGCAACTTCCACGCACTCGGTCTTATCGCCGCTGACCTGCAGGGGGAACTGGGCGGGTGCGGCATACATGGCGTTGTTGCCGCTGCTCTTGTCCGGCTTCACGATGGAGGCGTAGTACTGGTTCATGACGCCGACCCATTCCAGGGAATCGAGCTCCTTGTCGTAGCGGCGTTCCTTGGGCTTGCCGAGCCAGGGGCGGAAATCGCTGGCGCTGTTTTTCTCGAAACTGCCGTCCTCCAGGTGCACGTAGTAGGTGTAGTAGGAGGATTCATCCTTGGAAATCTGGCCCATGCCGCCGGCGTAGAGACCCCAGTCCTGGGCGTTGAGTGTCTGGCCGGAGGTGTTCTGCACGTCCACCTTCAGGTTCAGCACGTAGGCGTTGCCATCGATGGTCTTTTCGCCCTGCTTCAGGGGTTTCAGGGTATAGACCTTGCGCACGATAAGGTCGCCCACGCGGCCCAGCAGGGTCACCTGGTTTTCGTTGCTCAGGTCGGCGCGGTATTCATACACGGCCTGGTCAAACTGCGGGGCTCGGTCGTTGGAAAGACCGAACACCAGGGCTCCGATGCCGGCATCCGGGTTGGAGTTGATGCTCACATCGGTGCCTTTCAGCTCCTCGCGGGTGCTGTTGATGACCTGGCCGAGCATCTCCACGCCGCTGATGGCGCCGCCGATGTTGCAGAAGTTGTACTTGGCCACGGGCTTGCCCTCGGCATCCTTGCTGGTGAGGGTGGCAATCACCTTCTTCTCCACGGCGGGCAGGGCGGGAGCCGGGGTGGTGGCTACGCTGGCCGGTGTGGCGGCGGGGGTGGTGGCTGCTGCTGCGGGCTCCACCGGGGCGGTGGCGGCAGCAGGGGCGGCGGGAGCCTGCGGGGCGGGCTCCTGGGTGCTGTTGTAGTACCACTGCAGACCCAGCAGGGCTGCGCAGAGCGATACAACAATCCATCCTGTCTTATCCATAATTATTATTGTGGGTGAGTTAGTTGTTAAGTGCTTTTATTTTTTTTGGAAAATTTTACTTCTGGCGGCGGGGTGGCACGGGGTCGTGGCCGCACCCGCCCCAAGGGTTGCAGCGCAGGATGCGCCACACCCCCAGCCCCACGCCCTTTATCACACCGTGGGTTTCCACGGCCTGGATGAAGTAGGTGGAGCAGCTGGGCTGAAACCGGCATCCGCTGTCCGGCCCGCAAAGCACATGCAGTGGCTTGCTGATGAACCGTTTGTAGAACAGAACCGGGAGGATGACCAGGCGCTTCAGCATCCGGCAGTGGTGGGGTTAGTTTGTAAAATGCTTGCGCTTGAGGAGGCGTTTGAAGTCCTTCTCAAGCTCGGTGTAGGCGGCTGTGGCGGCGGTGTGGCGCGGGATGAGCACCACATAGTGCCCATGCTCCAGCGGCTCCCCGTGCGCGCGCACTATCTCGCGGATGCGGCGGCGCAGCAGGTTGCGCACCACGGCGTGGCCCAGTCGCTTCGTCGTGATAATCCCGAAGCGGGATTCCTTTGCACCCGCACCCTCGCCGGTGTAGGCCAGGGTGCTGAGCACAAGAAAACGCCCTGCTGCGGATGAGCCTTGCGCACGCACCATGGCGAACTCACTGGCTCGCTTCATGGTTTGGTGCCTCTTCAGCTGCATCGTGAACAGGGCGTTGGTTTCTCCTGCAGGGCAGGGAGCACCCGGGGTACTCTCTTACAGAAACCCTGCCGGGGCTTTAGCCGTGCTGGATGATGTGGCGCTTGTAGTGCACCTCTGCACCCTTGGGCAGAAGACGCTTGCGACCCTTGGCGCGACGGCGGGCGAGGATGGCGCGGCCGTTCTTGGTAGCCATGCGGGCGCGGAAACCGAACTGGCGCTTGCGGCAGCGCTTGGAAGGCTGGTATGTTCTCTTGCTCATAATTTCTTATCTGGTTTTGAAGTGGTTTCTGTGAGGCCGCATGAAACGGCCGGGTGCGATATGATACCCGAAAATCGGCGTATGTCAAGCACCGTTCTTCATTTTTTTCGCTTTCGCAGCGAAAATCACGCGTCGGAGAGCATGAATTTCAGCTCAGCTTCGCATGTAATCTCTCCATTTACCAGACAGCGGCCCGTGGCCATGCCGATGGCCCCGCGCATCTTGGTGAGCTCTGTTTCGATGATGAGCACATCCCCCGGAACCACGGGGCGGCGCCACTTCACCTTATCGCAGCTCATGAAGTAGCCGATCTTGCCCATGTTTTCCGGCATGCGGAGCATGAGGATGGAGGCTACCTGGGCCATGGCTTCCACCTGCAGCACGCCGGGCATGACCGGGTGGCCGGGGAAGTGGCCCTGGAAGAACTGCTCGTTCATGGTCACGTTCTTCTGGCCGATGCACTTGCGGTCGCCCTCGAAGTCGATGATACGGTCCACCATGAGGAAGGGGTAGCGGTGCGGCAGGAGCTTCATGACCTCCAGCGTGTCGAGCACGGCTTCGCCACTGGGCAGGGTGATGGGCTTCGGGCGCTTGGCTTCCATGCTCTCGTATTTCTGCTGCAGCTTGGCGGCCATCTGGGTGTTGATGCCGTGGCCGGGCATGATGGCAATCACATGACCCATGATGCGGTGGCCGCAGAGGATGAAGTCGCCGATGAGGTCCATGGCCTTGTGGCGGGCGCATTCGTTGTGGAAGCGCAGGCCGCCGGCGCAGAGGTATTCCTCGCCCTTGATGACGATGGCATTATCCAGCGTGCCACCCTGGATAAGGCCTTTCTCCAGCAGCGGCTGGATATCCTCGTAGAAGCAGAACGTGCGGGAATTGGAAAGCTCTTTCTCGTAGGTCTCCGGGGTGATGACGCTGTCGAAGTACTGCGTCACGCGGCCGTTCGGCCCCACGGCGGTGAGGGAGATGCGGAAATCGCGGGAGGGCATGATGACGATGGTGGAGCCGTTCTTGTTTTCCACCATGATGGGTTCGCGGATTTCCCAGACCTTCAGCGGGGCGTTCTGCTCCACGATGCCGGCCTTCTTGATCATCTCCACATAGGGCAGGGCAGAACCATCGCCGATGGGCGGTTCGTTCGCATCCATCTCGATGATGGCGTTGTCCACGCCCATGCCGGTGAGGGCTGAGAGGATGTGCTCTACGGTGTGCACCTTCACCGCACCATCTGCAATGGTGGTGGCTCGCTCCACAGACTGTACCTTGGCGGCCGAGGCATCCAGGAAAGGCTTGTCCGGCAGGTCGATGCGGCGGAACTTGAAGCCCGTGTTCGGCTCAGCGGGTTTGATAATGAGCTTCACCGTCTGACCGGTGTGCAGCGATGTGCCCTCCAGGGTGGAGGTGCACTTGGCGAGGGTCTTTTGCATGCGTGTAGCCATAACTCGTACATGCATAATACACACTTTCCCTGCCTTTGTGAAGTAAAATCTAGCTTTTTCGCCAAGTTAGTTTGTGGGGAATGCAGAATTCGCGCGGCAAAGCAGAAAAAGCTTGCCAAAACCGCTCCGCGGGTGTACCTTTTCAGACCGCTTTTTTTCTATGTCGTATCACGTCACAGCCGCACTTGTCATTTTCCTTATTACTTACGCGCTGATTGTCTCCGAGAAGGTGCAGCGCACGGTTATTGCTCTGTTCGGCGCCATGCTCATGGTGCTTGGCGGGGTTATCAGCCAGCAGCAGGCTATTGAGCACATTGACTTTAATACGCTGGCGCTGCTCATCGGCATGATGATTCAGGTGCTGGTGCTCAGCAAGACCGGCGTGTTCCGTTTTCTTTCCGTGTGGGCGGCGCAGAAGACAAACGGCAATCCGGTGGCGCTGCTCATCGCTCTTTCGGTGATGGTGGCGGGGTGTTCCGCCTTTCTGGACAACGTGACCACGGTGCTGCTCACTGTGCCGATTACCTTCACTCTGACCAGGGATTTGAAAATTTCGCCGCTGCCTTTTGTGATTGCGCAGATTCTGGCATCCAATATAGGCGGCACCTGCACCATGATTGGCGACCCGCCCAATATCATGATTGCCAGCCAGGTGAAGGAGCTGAGCTTTAATGATTTCATTATCAATCTTTTCATTCCCTGTCTGATTTCCTTCGGGCTGACAGTGGCAATTCTGATTTTCTTGTACCGCAAGGAATTTGCCAAGGTGAGCAAGAATCACAACCGCATCATGAACATCAAGCTTTCGGGCCTCATCCGCAGTCCGCGGCTGCTGTGGCGCTGCCTGTTTACGCTGGCGTTCACGATACTGCTGTTCTGCAGCCACGGCCTCATTCCCCACTGGGGGCTTGAGAGTGGTACCATTGCGGTGACCGGTGCCTCGCTTCTGCTGCTGCTCACCATGCCCGACCGCGAGAAAGCGCTGGAGCTCATCCTGTCCAAGGTGGAGTGGACCACCATCTTCTTCTTTGTGGGGCTGTTTGTGCTGGTGGGTGGCCTGGAGGTGAACGGCATCATCAACTGGATGGCCGCGCAGACCATGCAGCTCACCGGTGGAGAGCCGGTAGCCACCACCATGAGCGTGCTCTGGCTCAGCGCCATCATGAGCGCCTTTGTGGATAACATCCCCTTTGTGGCCACCATGATTCCGCTGGTGCAGGATATGGGCGCCATGGGTTATGCCAATCTGGAGCCCCTCTGGTGGGCGCTCTCCCTGGGTGCCTGCCTTGGTGGCAATGGTACCGTCATCGGCGCCAGTGCGAATGTGGTGGCCTTGGGCCTGGCTCGCCAGCATAACCTGCGCGTGAGCTTCATGCAGTACTTCGTCATCGGTTTCCCGCTCATGCTCATGAGTGTCGGGATTTCTGCCATCTATCTCTGGCTGCGTTATCTGTAATTATTATGTCGATTTCCGAAGAATTATTTGAGCGGGCTTGCCGGGTGATTCCCGGTGGGGTGAATTCGCCGGTGCGTGCGTTCCGTCGCCTGGAGCGTGCTCCGTTTTTCGTAGCAAAGGCTGCGGGGGCGCACCTCACGGATGAGGACGGCCGGCAGTATATCGACTACGTGGGCACCTGGGGCCCGGCCATTCTGGGGCACGCGCCGGAGTGCGTGATTTCTGCCGTGCAGGCGGCGGTGCCGCAGGGGCTGGGCTATGGTATCCCCACCCGCATTGAGGTGGATATGGCCGAGACTGTCTGCCGCTGGATTCCCGGCATTGAGAAGGTTCGCATGACCAACAGTGGCACGGAGGCCACTATGAGCGCGGTGCGCCTGGCCCGTGGTTATACCGGGCGCAAATACATCATCAAGTTTGCCGGGTGCTACCATGGGCATGTGGATAGCCTGCTGGTGGCGGCGGGCAGCGGTGCGCTCACGCATGGCGAGCCGGACAGCGCCGGGGTGCCCGCCGAGTTTGCCAACCTCACCATCGTGCTGCCGTACAATGACCGTGCTGCGGTGGAGCGGGCTTTTGCTCAGCATCCGGGCGAGATTGCCGGAATCATCGTAGAGCCTTTCCCGGGGAATGCGGGGTTCTACCTGCCGCGCCCCGGGTATCTGGAGTTCCTGCGTGAGATTACGGAGAAGAATGGCGCCCTCCTTATTTTTGACGAGGTGATGACCGGCTTCCGCATTTCCGCAGCCGGTGTGCAGGGTAAGCTGGGCATTGAACCGGATATCACGACCCTGGGCAAGATTATCGGCGGTGGCCTGCCGGTGGGCGCCTTCGGCGGTCGCCGCGAGATTATGGACTGTGTGTCTCCGCTGGGCCCTGTCTACCAGGCCGGCACGCTGAGCGGCAACCCCGTGGCCATGGCGGCGGGGCTGGCCCAGCTGAATTACCTGGAGCAGCACGATTCCTACACCCGCCTGGAGCAACTCGGTGCCCGGCTGGAGGAAGGGGTGCGCCGCATCCTGCGCGACGAGCATCTGCCGCTCACCTTCAAGCGGGACGGCTCCATGTTCTGCCTGCATTTCACGGAGCAGGATGTCTATGACCTGGACACCGCCATGAGCGGCAATTTCGATATGTTTCGCCGCTATTTCCACTCCATGCTGGAGCAGGGGGTGTACGTGGCGCCTTCGCCCTACGAGACCGGCTTCATCTCCACTGCACACACAGAGGCGGATATCGATGCCACGGTAGCGGCCATGCAGCGTGCGCTCCGCGCTGCGAAAGACTGACTTTCCGCTTGCCAAGGCCAGCGCGAACAGGTACAATGAACCACATGAGTAAGATGATTCGCCGATGGATGTTCCTTTTCGCAGTGGCTGTGGCGGCTGCGGTGCCTGCTGTGCAGGCTCAGAGCGCGGAGGTGATGAACGAAACCGGTGATATGGTGCGCGTGATGCGCCACCCGGATGGCACCCGCGCCATCTACCAGCGCCAGAAGGGCTGGCGCGGCATGCGCTGTTCTTCGTACACGGCCAGCGGTCGCCTGGCGGCGGTGAATGACTATACCGAAGGCAAGTATGGCCAGCTGGTGGGCTGCATCATCTACGACCACACCAAGAAGAACATCATCTACAAAGTGGCCTATGGCTACGACAGCCGCGCCCGCCTGGTGGAGGAGCGTATGTACTCCCACCCGCAGGGTAAGCTGGTGCAGCGCGTGATTTACAAGTATGACAACCGGGGCAACCGCTCCAAGCCCCTTATCGTTTCGCTGAACACGGCCGGCCCGGTCACGGAGATTGCACCGACCATGCGGGACGATGTGAATGCCATCAACCGCCAGATGAAGCAGCAGAGCCGCGGCCGACGCTAAGTTTTAACCCTCGAATAGACCCCCGAACAGATGGAAACGTTCTCCTGGCAGGACCGCGATGCCGATGGCAACAAGGTCGTATACGAGGCCCAGCACTTCGGTGGCTGGTGGCAGCTGATGGTGGCGCCCAAGCTGGGCCGCTCCCAGCGCGATGAAGTAGTGTTCACCCCGGCCGATTTCACAGAGGAACACTGGCAGACCCTGCGTGACCTCCTGTGGCGCAAGTACCAGCGCCGCCGCGTAGCCTGGGATATGGTGCAGCATATTGATGATATTCTGGCGGGCAAGGCCACGAATGAGCGCCGCGACCGCCGCAACGGCAAGTCCAGATGACCGAGCAGGAGATGATTCACTGCCAGGACCCCGCCCGCCAGGTAGAGCGCGCGGTGGCCATCATGCACCGCCTGCGCCAGCCCGGCGGTTGCCCCTGGGACGCCGAGCAGACGCACGATTCCATCATCAGCAGCCTGATTGAGGAGTGCTACGAATGCATCGATGCCATCCGCGAGCGCGACTGGGAGCACCTGCGCGAAGAACTGGGCGATGTGCTGCTGCAGGTTATCTTCCATGCAGAAATGGCGCAGGAGAACCCGGAGGCCGGCTTCGGTATCAATGAAGTGGCCCGGGAGCTGGCGGATAAGCTGGTGCGCCGCCATCCGCATGTGTTCGGCACGGCAGCCGTAGAGGATGCTGAGGGGGTGGTCTCCCAGTGGGATGCCATCAAACGCAAGGAGCATTCCATCGAGGATAAACCCTACCTGCAGGACTGCGGCAAGGGCCTGCCCTCCCTCCTCCAGGCATATAAAATTACCAAAAAAGTGGCCAAGGTCGGTTTTGACTGGCCCGACCACGCCGGGGTGGTGGATAAAATCCGCGAGGAAACGGATGAGGTGGCCGAGACTCTCGACCTGCCGGATGCCGACCCGCATGTGGCCGAGGAGCTGGGCGACCTCCTTTTCGTGGTGGTGAATCTGTGCCGCCGCCGCAAGGTGGACCCGGAGCTGGCCCTGTTCAATGCCAACCGCAAGTTCGAGCGCCGCTTCAATGCCATCGAGGCCGCATTGAAAGCGCAGGGTATCAGCCTGGCGGCCGCCACGGCGGATGAAATGGAAGCCGACTGGCAGGCGGTCAAACGCTCTGAGGGATGATGCGCCGTTTCCGCACAGTTCTGCTCTGCCTGGGCGCGGGGATGCTGGCCTCGTGCAGCCTGCTGCAGCCCGGGGAAAAGGTGGAGCAGACGCCTGTTCCGCGCCCGGAGGAGCTGAACAAGCCGCGCATGGGGTTCGAGGATGCTTCCCTGCCCGGCATGAACCCGCTGCTTACCGGTGGCGCGGTGGATCCGAATGCCCAGAGTTACAACGTGTCGACCTCTGAGGAGCTTGAGCAGATTGACAACGGCGCCGAGGGCGAAGTCTATTTCACTGATCCGGATAACCCGGATGCCGAGATTGAGGGTATCACGGCTGCCTTTGAATCCCGCCGCAATGGCAACGGCTGGCTGGACAGCTACGGCACCGCCACCCGTTTTGCACACCGTGAATGCCGCCCGCTCATCATCTGGTTTCATGATTCGGTAATTGCCCCGAAGAGTTCTCTGCTGGGGGAGGAATTGCTCGATACCCCGGCTTTCAATGAGTGGTGCCGCGACCGCGTGGTGCGCCTCAAACTCGACTCCGGCGCCTCTATCGATGACCGCACCCGCAACTCTGCCAAATACAGTCGCGCGGCCATCGAACGCCTGGCCCGCCGCTACGGGCTCAAACGCAAGCCGGCGCTGGCGGTGGTTTCGCCCCGTGGCAAGTTCGTGGTGGGTATTGATGGGTACAACGAGTTCACCCAGCAGATTGAGACTCTGCTGAAGGAAGGGGTCATCAATGCCGAAAAGGATATGGACGAGTATCGCGAGAAACTCGCCACCAAGGGCTACCGCACCTGGACTGCCGCCACCGGCAATGTGACCACCTTTGCCCGCCTCCAGCGTTTTGACGAGGAGCACCAGATGGTTTACCTGAAGGAATATGGCGGCAAAATAAGCCGCACCAAGCTGCGCCGCTTCTGCAAGGAAGATCGCGACTTCATCTACAAAAAGCAGGAAGAAAAAGAGGCGAAGAAGAAAAAGCGCCGCAAATCCAGCCAGGTATGAGCAAGTCCGATGATACCAAGGCGCAGATTATGCGCGCTGCTGTGCAGCAGTTCACTCTCATGGGCTATGAGGGGGCTGCCGTGCGCGATATCGCCAATGCGGCGGGGGTGAATATCGGCCTTATCCGCTACCATTTCGGCCACAAGGCTGACCTCTACCGCGATACGCTCGCCTACCTCTCCGCTCAGTACAATGAGGTATGCCTTGCGGCTCTGGCGGAAGCCCGGCAGAGCAACGACCCGGAGCTCATCATCGGCTCTTGGTTGCTCGCCCCCATTACCTCCTGGCAGGATGATACCGTGGCCAGCGGGGAGGAGGTGCTCTGCTTTCTCAACAAGATGGGCTATGAGGACCCTGAACTCACCCGCGATGTGTACGAATCACACTATTCCTACGCCCTTCAGGAGTGGCAGGATGCTGTGCAAGCTTTCTTCCCCGGCTTGCAACGCGGTGACTGGCTCTGGTTCCTCACTTCCCTCCGCGGTATGTATTTCAACATTGTGGCGCACAACGATTTCACCCTTTGGTCTCTCCCGGCCATTTCCAATCGAGAGGCGGCTATCCGGCGTCTCGCTGCGGATGCCGTGGCTCTGCTCCGCTTTTCTTCTCATAGCTGAATCCTTCTCTTCTGATGCGTTTTGCGCATGTGCGGAAGCCTGCCTGCGGCTGCACCGCTCCCCTGCCGGAGCTGTTGTTTGTGTGTATTGTGCATGCTTGGTAATGTTTTGTATATCAACTGTTTCTCTTAAAGTTTGCCGGGTGTAAATATATACCCGGCATTTGAACTCGATTCTCTATATGTTTTTCTGCCGATTCTTCTAACGATTGGAATATATTAATTTATTTTGTTAGTTCTGATGCCTGTTTTGTTTAATTCTGCAATTTTTGTCAGTAAAAGCGGTAGCTTGTATGTTATTTTAAGAAGGTGGCCGAACGATTATACACTAAGTAGTTATATGATTTGGTGAGTGTGTAATAATACAAATGATACGAAGAAAAAGAAAACAATAGGAGCTTCCTGGCGGGTGGCGCTGAATTTTTTTTCACCTTTGCAAACGTCAGGTAGCGCAAAAATTAAACCACATCAAAACGCTTGGATATTAAATGTTTACTTGCTCGATGGTGTGGGTGATATGGCACTTTTGAAATATTGAAACCTTCAATAACGTATACCCTACGAGAAAAATATGCTTTACATATCCTATCAAAACGGTAGAGTCTCAAGCACGATATGGGTGCGATGCCCACTATTCGCTTACACGAACCAACACAGCACACACGAACCGATATGAAAACACACCTTCCTGTAGCACTTCGCAAAGCACTTCTTGCGGCACTCGTAGCAGTGTCATACGTGAACTACAGCCCGGCCGCCGCAGTAGAGTTGCCACCCGGCGATATAGTCGTGGATGCAATGGACAACAACACAACGGATAAAACTCTGCACACCGGAAAGGGAAACGTGACGATTGGAAAAATTTCCAATGTTAAGAATGGGGACGTTGACCAAGGTGTGGACAGCCTTGATATCATAGCCAAAGCAGCGGGAGAAGAGGGGAAAGGCAACATTAATATAGGAACGAGCGCGGCTGCCATTACGAATGCAACAATGACTGCCGATGGCAATATCACCTTTGGTGAGACCGCAGGAGCCAGCGAGGTGCTCGAAGTTCGCGGCCTGGATAATGATGAGCGAGATGTAAGCATCCAGGCTAAGGGAGACATAGTTTTCAATCAGACTGTAGAAATCCATCCTGGAGAGGGGGCTCATCCCAGTGGCGATGTAGAAATATCTGCCGGTGGAGAAATGCACTTTCTCGGAGAAAAGACGACCATACAGAATGGTGGAACGGGCAATTCTGCTACCACAACCATAGTGGCTGTGGGGCCTGTGAAGTTTGAAAACGTCAATGGCACGGAAATTGGAAGTGGCGTAAAGTTCAATACAACTAAAGCCGGAAGTGATATTAACATCACAACAAATGGTACAGCTTGGATAAATCGTATTGCCGGTACGGTCGGCTCTGCCGGGGCGGTTTCAGTTTTCGGCAGCACAAATCAGGTTCTGGAGCAGTCAGGCATAGCCCGCATCCATGCGGCGGATGGTATCTCAATAACGGCGACCAAGGAGAACTCAACCCAGAATGCCGAACTGAAATCACAGGATGGACCGCTTACTCTGACAGTTCAGGTAAGCGGCGGAGATGAAGGTTACAATACGATTTATTCCTCCTCGCTTGAAGTGGTAGGGAAAGGGAATGTTGAAATCAGCGGGGGTGATGCATATTTGCGGAGTGCTTCGGTAACAGCCTTGCAGGATGATGTAAGCATCAGTGGTGGGTATGTGTTCGTAGGTCAGAGCCTTTCGGATACCAGTGCCAGCACTCTGGATGCAGCCGGTAAGATAGACGTGGCCGGTGCCACCGTGAGCATCCAGGATAGCACCTCCATCGATTCTGTTGACGGGAATGTAAGCATCACCGCCAGTGGAAGTGATACGGCAGTCGCAAGCAGCACCACACCGGCCTTGTCCGTCACAGGTGGTAATGTCAGCAGCCGGAGTGGTGATGTAAAGATTGCCGCAGAGAATGGTACGGCAGCTCTTGAAGAAGTGGAGGTGAACGGTGATAACGTCAGCATCACCGGCGATAATGTGGATGTGAGCGGCAAAACTGTGACCGGGACTCAATCCGTGGAAATCGCGGGGACGGCGAGCACGACCATCAGCGATGTGGACGTGAGCGGCTCAGGTACTGCCAGCCTCGGCACGAGTACCGGAGCCACGGCTATTTCCGATTCCGGCGTTGCAGTGAACGGGCAGGTGGCCATCAATGGCTCTGGTGTGTCAATCACCGGCAACAAGGGAATTGATGCCGGCCAGGGCGGGGTGACTGTCGCCGCCGCTGCCGGCGATGCCTCCATTGCTGGCGGCTCGGTGAAGGGGGGCGGAAACGTGACTGTCTCAGCCACGGGTGAAGCGAAGCTTACCAATGTGGAGGTGAATGGCAATTCTGCCAGCGTCACCGGCAAAAATGTGGATGTGAGCGGCAAAACTGTGACTGGAGCTCAATCCGTGGAAATTGCGGGTACGGCGAGCACGACCATCAGCAATGTGGATGTGAGCGGCTCAGGTACTGCCAGCCTCGGCACGAGTACCGGAGCCACGGAAATTTCCGATTCCGGCGTTGCAGTGAACGGGCAGGTGGCCATCAATGGCTCTGGTGTGTCAATCACCGACAACAAGGGAATTGATGCCGGCCAGGGCGGGGTGACTGTCGCCGCCGCTGCCGGCGATGCCTCCATTGCAGGCGGCTCGGTGAAGGGGGGCGGAAACGTGACTGTTTCAGCCACGGGTGAAGCGAAGCTTACCAATGTGGAGGTGAATGGCAATTCTGCCAGCGTCACCGGCAAAAATGTGGATGTGAGCGGCAAATCTGTGACCGGAGTGCAATCCGTGGAAATCGCGGGGACGGCGAGCACGACCATCAGCAATGTGAATGTGAGCGGCAGCGGTACTGCCAGCCTCGGCACGAGTACCGGAGCCACGGAAATTTCCGATTCCGGCGTTGCAGTGAACGGGCAGGTGGACATCAAGGGCTCTGATGTGTCAATCACCGACAACGAGGGAATTGATGCCGGTAAGGGCGGGGTGACTATCGCCGCTGCTGCCGGCGATGCCTCCATTACTGACGGCTCGGTAAAGGGTGACGGAAGCGTGGCTGTCTCAGCCACGGGTGAAGCGAAGCTTACTGATGTGGAGGTGAATGGCAGTTCTGCCAGCATCACCGGTAATATTGTGGAGGTGAGCGGTAAATCTGTGACCGGGGCTCAATCCGTGGAAATTGCGGGTACGGCGAGCACGACCATCAGCAATGTGGATGTGAGCGGCTCAGGTACTGCCAGCCTCGGCACGAGTACCGGAGCCACGGAAATTTCCGATTCCGGCGTTGTAGTGAACGGGCAGGTGGCCATCAATGGCTCTGGTGTGTCAATCACCGACAACAAGGGAATTGATGCCGGCAAGGGCGGGGTGACTGTCGCCGCTGCTGCCGGCGATGCCTCCATTACTGGCGGCTCGGTAAAGGGTGACGGAAGCGTGGCTGTCTCAGCCATGGGTAAAGCAAAGCTTACCGATACGTTAGTAGAGGGTAAGGATATAACGACTTCCGGTAAAACGGGTACTGAGCTGCAGGATACCACGGTGGACGGTTCGGACGTGGTGACAGTTGCGTCCGAGGCGACAACCCAGGTGCAGGAATCCATCATCCGTGGTGCAAACACCACAGTGAGCGGCGCAGATACCAGCATTACCCTTTCTGAGGTGTCGGCTGATGAGACCGTGACCATCACCGGCACAACGACCGCACGGGTGATTAATTCAGAGCTTTCCGGTGATGCCGTGAATCTCAACGGCGGTGCCCTTACCTTGCAGGATGCTGCTTCCGTGAAGGCGGACGCTGGTGATATCACGGTTGATGCCGCCAGCCTGACCATTGGCACGCCGGGCGGGACGTCGCCCGCGGATTCCATGACGGCGAAGAAAAATGTCGCCATTACTGTGACCGATGGCAGCACCATCCAGGGAGCAGCCCAAGTGGTGGCTGAAACGGGAGCTGTGACTCTCAATGGCGGCACGACTGCGACCAATCTCATTTCCGGTACCGGAACTTCGGTGAAAGCCGAGGGTACAGACGGTATGGTGGATATGGATGGTAAGAGTAACACCATCGCGGCAGCTGCTACGGTGACCGCCGCCGCAGGTGTGGAGATGGATGCCTCCGTCAGCAACCGGATTGAGGGCGGAGCTAAGTTGACCGCCACCTCAGGTAATGTGACCATGACGGCTGCAACGCAGAATACTGTGGCCGACTCCACGGTGACGGCGGATAACGGCAGCATCGCTATGGGTGGTGCGGCCGGTAGCACAGAGACGGTGCAGAATGAGGTCACGGCAGCTGCCGGAACGTCCCCCACGCTGACTGCAGAGCAGGATGTGACCATCACTGGTGAGAATAGCATCACCGGCTCTGCATCCGCCGATGTCGACATACTGACCCGGAATGGCGATATTTCTATCCACGGGGATAATAAAATCCAGCATGCCGGGATTACGGCAGCAGGTGGTGTGGCCATCTCTACCGGTACGGGTGATAAGGCCACGCGGGTTGAGGATGCTGACGTCTCGGGCATGACGGTGACAATCGCCGGCGATACTGCCGATGACCGCAGCGAGGCCAACCTGGCGGTAGTGACGGGAGCGGAGACGTATATCGGCTCCCGGGGCGAGGATGCCGGCGTTGGTATCACGCTCAACAACGTGAGCGTGGTTGATACTGGGAAGGGTACCGATAACATCAAGGCTGCTAATGGAGGCCATATCGCCATCCGGAACCGCGTGGATGTTTTCAACGGCTCGCTGACCATCCAGAGCAGCGATTCCTATGATTCCGGAGCAGGCCGTATTGTTGTGGATGGCAGCAATGTGCTTAACATGAAGGCCGATTCCAGCCTGGAGGGTCGCCTGAGTGGTGCCGGCAGCATCAACAAGTCCGGCGGTGATGAGCTCCTGCTCGACCGCGACCACCGCGATTTCTCCGGCACCATCTATGCCAACGGAGCAGAAGGTGGCCCGGAGGGCAGCGTGGCAGATGCTGACAATGCAGGTTCCTGGATTCAGGTGACCGATGCCGGTGTGGGCGAAGGCGCCAGAATGGTGCTGAAGAATACTGACCTGGTCATTGAGACATGGGAGACACAGATCGGTTCGCTGGACACCACGCAGGATGCCGGGGCCAACAAGGCCTCCACCGGCGGCACACTGGGGGCAGATGCTTCCTACACGGCCGATGGAAATACCCGTGCGGACTTCAAGACAATAGGCTCCGTAGTTGAGGTGAACACGGGGGTGAGCGGTGATGTGGTGCACGCTGCCAATCTGGCTCTGAGCGATGCCACCCTGCTGAAGCTGGATGCCACGGTGGATGCCGGGGGCAATGCGACCTCCGACATCATTGCCGCGACCGGCACTGTGGATGTGGCGGCACGGACCGGCTTGAACAGCACCAGTACTGCCGCAGCTCCCAGCACCGCCCGTGTGTATATCAATCACACGGATAGGGCCGTTGCCTCCCAGGTTGCCGAGGGTACCCGCACCACCATCATGAGCGGAACCATGGCTGGTGACATCAACGAGGATGTGCTGTATGATGTGGAGAAATCTGCCAACGGTACCTACCAGCGCACCCTGCAGGACCGCAATGTGCACCTGGAGAACAAGGGCGACCGCGTGGACCTGGTGTTCAGCAAGAACTACCGCAGTGCAGCCAAGACAGCCCCCATGCAGAAAGTGGCAGAGGCCATCCGCCAGTATTCTGATGCCTTCCACCACAGCGAGGGCTGGCTGGCCTCCAGCGATGACCAGATGGCGAAGCTTGTGGATGCTTTCGACTACACCCGCAGTGAAGCCGCTGCACAGCGCGGCCTGCAAAGCCTGGCCGGCATGGGGAATGTGCTGCCCCAGCTCATGCTGTTCGATGCGTCCCGCCACCACCTGAACCAGCTGCGCAAGCAGATGGAGATGCCGGTGTGCCCCCGCGCCTGGAAGGGAGCCCCCGCCCGCAAGAGCAATGCCTGGCTCACCTATACCGGCGCTCACGACAGCCTGAACGGTGATGCCAATATGGGGGATTACACCCGCTCCGCGCACGGTGCCATGATGGGCGTGGATACCGCCCTGACCTGCAAGCTGCGCGCCGGCCTCAGCCTGGGCTATGAAACGGCCTCCGGTGAAGCCGACTCCGCCAAGGTGGATGCCGATAGCATTTTTGTGGATGCCTATGCCACGGCCTACACCGGGAACATCAAGCACCGGGCCTCCGTCGGTCTCGCCCTCACCAGCTTCGATTCCCGCCGCGGGGTGGAGGTGGAGGCCGGTTACCACAGTTTCCACGGCACCGCCCGCAGTGATACCGATGCCCTCACGCTGAACTTCGGCTACGAAATCAGCTCCGATTACAAACTCAGTGAGCGCAGCTGGCTGACCCGCTTTGCCTCGCTCAATCTGGCTTGGCATAATCTGGATGACATGAAGGAAAGCAGCCTTGGTGAAATTGGCCTGGTTTCTGAGTATGATTCGGAGTGGCAGGCGGGGGTGGCCGTGGGGCTGGCCTACAATCGTGAGTTTGCAGCGGTGAAGTACGAGGCTCCGGCGGTGTTTTCAGCCCATGCTGCCGTGCACTTCGAGCTGCTGGCAGATAAAGCCACGGCAACCAATCGGTTCAGCGGCGCAGATGCCGGCTGGGAGGTCGAGAGCATGGATCGCGAGCAGCTCTACTTCGAGCTCGGTGCCGGCGTCATGGTGCCGCTTTCACCCGCCTGGACCGCCTCGGCCGGTGCTGCGGTGGAGGTGGGAGCAGACCGCTCCGCATTCTCCGGAAATGTCGGTGTGCGCTACGCGTTCTGACGGGGAACGCCAGCAAACCTCAAGCGGCCTGCCGGTGTTTATCGGCAGGCTGCTTTATTCCGGCAGGGTGGCCATGAGCGCATCCCAGCGGATTCTGGCTTCGCGGATGGCCTCGGCGGTCACGGAGGAGGAAAGCTCCCAGGTGAGTGGCATGCTCCGGGTGAAGTAGGCGGGGAGCAGGTGGTCAAAATCCACGCAGCCGCCCTGGAAGGGGGCGCGGTGGTCGCGGCTGGGCCACTGCACATCGTTCACGTGCGCTCCGTAAATATAGGGTTTGAGCTGGCGGAGGTACTGGTCGTGGTCGAGGAGCAGGAGGTTGTGCTTGCGCTGGATGTGGCCGAAGTCGTGCCAGTAGCGCACGTGCGGATTATCCGCAAACTCGGCCATGAGGCGGGGCATTTCCCACTCGCCGGGCACCTGCTCGAAATGGCTGCGGCCTTCCACCCCCAGCACCAGGTTGAGCTTTTTTGCCTTTTCGGCCAGGGTGTGCAGGGCCTGGCGGGCGCGCTCGTAGTAGAGCGGGGCTTGTCTGGCGCGGCGGCGCACCAGCTCGCCCTTGCGCAGGGCGTATTCCTTGCTGCCCACGCGCTCGTTGCGCAGCTTGCGTTCCAGTTCGCGGGTGGGGTGAATGCCCTTCATGAGCTCCACGTTGCCCATGTGCAGCACCACATAGCGCGCACCCAGGCGGGCGGCCACCAGGAGGGTTTCCTGCGTGAGCCGCATGGCACGCTCCCGGGTCTCGGGCCGGTGGGAGGTGAAGGGGTAGGCATCCGGCACGTCGCCCATTACTTCGATGGGGGCAGGGCAGAAGTTGTGGACTCCCGCTACCTTGATGCGCCCGCCGTCCACCGCTTTGAGCAGGCCGGGCAGCATATCCAGGCTCAGCCCGTGTGAGGCTTCAATGTATTCAAAGCCCAGTTCGCGGATTTCATCGCACATGGCGCCGCCATCCTTGTGGCGGCGGCTGTTCCAGCAGGTGGAGAAGACGTTCACGGGGCGTATTGTAGTAACATTTACCGTGGGAATCAAGCCTGTTGTTGACTTTTCCGTGCCCTACGCGTATAATCTCGCGCGTGAGCGATTACCAGCAGAAAAATCAGGGATTCAAGCCTAAATACAAGGATAAGAAGCGTCCGCAGGGTACACCTGCACCGCGCGTGCGGGCGTTCAAGTCGGCCGATGCGCCGGAGGGGAGCGAGAATTGGGTGCGCCCGTGGGTGCAGCTCAAGTATTTCACCTATAATCCGGCGGTGTTTCCGCGTATGCTGGGGGCCGTGAGCCCGGATGCCGTGCAGGGTGGGCTTATCAATGTGTATGATAAGAATGGTGACTTGTTCGGCGGTGGCTTCTGGAACCCGCAGAGCCGCACCCCGCTGCGCATGCTGCAGCATGGCCCGGATGTGCTGAAGGAGAAGGAGCTGGAAGCCGCTATCCGCCGTGCGGTGAGCTGGCGCCGCCAGGATTGCAGACTGGAGGAAACAACCAATGCCTACCGCGTGATTCATGGTGATTCGGATGGCCTGGGCGGCCTGATTGTGGACCGCTACAACGATGTGCTGAGCCTGGAGGTGACCACCCTGGGGGTGTGGCTGCGTCTGCCGCAGTGGCTGCCGCTGCTCCATGAGCTTTGCGGCACCAGCCGCCACGTCATCACGGTGGATGAGGGTATCGCCCGCATGGAGGGTATCGATGTGAGCCAGGCGCCGAAGAGCGAGCCGGTACACAAGGTGCGCATCGTGGAAAACGGCGTGAACTTTGAAGTGGACTTTGCCCAGGGGCACAAGACCGGTTTCTTCTGCGACCAGCGTGATAACCGCCTGAAGCTTTCCCGCCTGGTGCAGGGCAAGACCATGCTGGATTTGTGCTGCTACTCCGGCGGCTTCTCCATCTACTCGAAGCTGCACGGCGGCGCTGCCGAGGTGACTGCGGTGGACCTGGATGAAAAAGCCATCCTGATGGCGAAGCGCAACGCTAATATCAACGCCCAGAACGGCCCGCTGCGCATCGACTTTGTGCATGCGGATGCTTTCGTGTACGCCCGCCAGATGGTGCGCAACGGCAAGCTGTTTGATGTGGTGCTGCTGGATCCGCCTAAGTTTGTGCTGGGTCGCGATGAGGAGAAGGAGGAGGGCCTCAAGAAATACAACGACCTGAACATGCTCGGCTTGCAGTGCGTGCGCCGCGGCGGTTTGTTCGTGACCTGCTCGTGCAGTGGGCTGGTGAGCCCTGCGGAGTTCGAGAAGGTGGTCATCAAGGCCGCGCAGCGCCTGGGCCGCCGCCTGCAGATTCTGGATATGACCGGCCCCGGCTGGGACCATCCCTTCCTTTCCACGTATCCTGAAGGTCGATATCTCAAAGTGCTCTGGGCACGCGTACTGGTATGATTTTTACACTCGTCATTGGTCTGGCCCTGGCCTTTGTGCTGGGGATGGTTGCGCAGAAACTGCACCTCTCCCCGCTGGTGGGGTATCTGGTGGCCGGCATGCTGGCTGCGCAGGACTGGTGGGGGCACCCGGTGGACCACCATGTGGTGGAGGAGTTCTCGCACATCGGCGTGGTGCTGCTGCTGTTCGGCGTGGGGCTGCATTTCCATTTCAAGGACCTGCTGGCGGTGCGCAAGGTGGCGGTGCCGGGCGCGGTGACCTGCAGCCTGCTCTGGACCGGTATCGGTGGCCTGGTGTACTACCTCTGCGGTGGTTCCGGCGGCTGGGTGGCCGCTGCCATATTCGGCATGTGCGTATGTGTATCCAGCACCGTGGTGCTCACCCGCGTGCTTGAGGACAACAAGATGCTCCAGACCCCCGCGGGGCACACCGCGCTGGGCTGGCTGGTGGTGGAAGACCTGTTCACCATCATCCTGCTGGTGCTCATGCCCGTGATGTTCGGGGACGATGCGCTGCTGCCCGCGCTGGGCGGCATGGCCGTGAAACTCACCCTGCTGGTGCTCATTGTGGCCTTCCTGGGCAAGCGCATCATCACCAGGGTGCTCACCTATGTGGCCCGCAACGGCTCGGATGAGCTCTTCACCCTGGGTGTGCTGGTCATTGCACTGGGCATTGCGGTGCTGTCGTCCTATGTGTTCAATGCCTCCATGGAGTTCGGCGCCTTCCTTTCCGGCATGGTGGTGGGGCAGAGCAAGTTTGCCAGCCGCGCCGCGAGTGATGCCTTGCCCATGCGTGATGCTTTTGCCGTGCTTTTCTTCGTGTCGGTGGGCATGGGCTTCCAGATGAGCGGCCTGGTGGATTATTGGCCGCTGGCGCTGGGCACCACGGCCTATGTGCTGCTCATCAAGCCGGTCACGGGCTATATCGTCATCCGTCTCCTGCGCCGCCCGCCCCGGCTGGGTGTGGTGGTGGGTGGTGCTCTGGCGCAGATTGGTGAATTTTCCTTCATCCTGGCCACGCTGGCCGCCAGCACCTATGGTGTGCTGCCGCTCTATGCGGCGAATGTGATTACGGGGGCGGCCATCATCTCCATCACGCTGAATGCAGCGCTTTTCCGCTATGTGCCGAAGCTGATTCACCTGCTGGAGAAGAATGCCCCGGTGCCCGCAGATGCCGCTGCGCATGTGCCGGAGCCATCGGAGGACAAGCACCGCGTCATCGTGGTGGGCTATGGTCCCAGCGGCCAGATTATGACCGCCCTGCTGCGCAAGTATGATGTCGAGGTGGTGGTGCTGGAAATGAATATCGACACCGTGAGCCGCCTGCACAAGGAGGGAATCCCCGCCCTGCATGGCGATGCCCGCCTGCGTCACATCCTGAAACTGGCCGGGGTGGAGCATGCCCAGGCCATCATGGTCACTGCCGCAGCGGCCCCCGCAAAGGAAATTGCCGCTGCCGCCCGCAGCCTGAACAAGGGTATCAATGTCATGGCCTACACCACCTACATGAGCCAGGCCCAGGAGCTGCGCATCGGTGGCAACTCCGTCTTCTCCGGCGAGGAGGAAGTGGCGCTTTCCATGTCCTCCGCCCTGTTGCGCAAGCTGGGCGCTACGGATGAGCAGGTGAACCGCGAGCGCATCGCCACCCGCCGCAGTCTGGCCGGGCTCCCGCCCGAGGAAATGGAAATTTCGTGACTCATTCCCATGAAAGGTATAGCTGCCACCTGCGCGTTGCTTACCCTGTCCCTCAGCAATGGTGCCTGGGGTAATGGCGAACAGACCGCCGCGGGTGGGCTACCGGCCTCGTTGCGGGTACACAGCTGCTGTGTTTATACTTCCCCCGAACTGGAATCTGCGCTTTATGAGGCCGCCGAGGCTGGGCAAAGAGAAACTGTGCTGCTTCTGCTGGAAAAGGGCGCACCGTTGAGTACTGGAATTTCCGGAGCTGCCTGTGGCGGGCATCGGGATATCGTGAACCTGTTGCTGGAGAAAGGAGCTTGCCCGAATGCCGGACTTGCCGGTGCGCTCATGGGAGAGCATGCGGATATTGCAGAACAGATGCTGGAGCTGGGGGCTGACCCGACCGAACCTCTGTGGCGGGCAGCATTTCATGATAAGCTGGATATGATGCGCCTGCTGCTGGAACACGGCGCCAATCCGGACATCGCCATCATGGAAGCTGCTTCATACATGCAGATGGACATGGTAAAACTCCTGCTGGAGCGAGGGGCAGACCCGACACACGGACTTTCGAAAGCCGCACGGCGTGGGAACACGGATATGGTAAAGCTTTTACTGGAGCATGGGGCTGACCCGGAGAGCGGTATTGAGGAAGCTGTGCGGGAAGTCCACGCAGATGTTGTGGCTATGCTCCACAAGGCCGGGGCGCCGTTGGACCGGAAGAAATTGCTGCCGATGGCCGTGCAAGGTGGAGATGCGACCATCGTGAAGACTCTGCTGGAACACGGCACCGGACACGTTAAGGTTCTGGCGCTGGCGGTCGAGCATGGGCGGACTGCAGTGGTGAAGCTGCTGCTGGAGCATGGGGAGGTGCCCGGCGGATATGAATTGCGGAGCGCTGCACAGTATGGATATGCCGATATCCTGAAACTCCTGCTGCCGCTGACCCGCTCAGAAATCAATACCGCCAACTGGCAGGGCTGGACCCCGCTGCGTCTGGCTCTGAAACGGGGCGATTGCGAATGCGTCCGCCTGTTGCTGGAGTATGGTGCTGATGCGAATGAAACGGGTAGCCAGGGCCGCTCCCTCCTGGATTACGCGCTGCAGCTCGGCCACGAGGAATGCGCCTCCCTCCTGCGCGATGCCACCGGTAAGCATGGGAAATAACCGTCTCACGCCCCGGGAAAATCAAACATCAGTTTATCGCTCTTTTTTTCAAAAAATTGCGCGGAGTATCTTGCAAAAGCGGGGGAGCAGGTGTAGTATGGTAAGCATACTGAAACGCTCTCTCTGTATATGATTTTCACGCTTGTAATCGGGCTTACACTGGCGCTGGTGCTGGGCATGCTGGCGCAGAAGTTGAAATTATCCCCGCTTGTGGGGTATCTGGTGGCCGGTATGCTGGCAGCGCAGCCCTGGTGGGGCGAGCCGGTGGATGCGCACATCGTGGAGGATTTCTCGCACATCGGCGTGGTGCTGCTGCTTTTCGGCGTGGGCCTGCAGTTCCACATCAAGGATCTGCTGGCGGTGCAGAAGGTGGCGGTGCCGGGGGCGCTGGTGTGCATGCTGACCGTTTCCCTGCTGGGTATGGTAGCCTTCCATTTCCTGGGCATGGGCGATGTAGCCTGGGTGAACAGCCTCATGTTCGGCCTCTGCGTGTGCGTTTCCAGTACGGTGGTGCTCACCCGCGTGCTGGGGGATAACCGGGTGCTGCAGACCCCCACAGGCCACACGGCGCTGGGCTGGCTGGTGGTGGAGGACATGTTCACCATCATCCTGCTGGTGCTGCTGCCGGCGGTCTTCGGTGGGCAGGAGCTGGGCCCGGCTCTGGGCATGATGGCGGTGAAGCTGACTCTGCTCGTGGTGGTGGTGGCTCTCTTCGGCCGCAAGATTATCAAGCAGACCCTCACCTATATTTCTCGCCACTGCTCGGATGAACTCTTTACGCTGGCGGTGCTGGTGTGTGCGCTGGGCATTGCGGTGCTTTCGGCCACGGTGTTCAATGCTTCCATGGAGTTCGGCGCCTTCCTTTCCGGCATGGTGGTGGGGCAGAGCAAGTTTGCCAGCCGCGCCGCGAGCGATGCTCTGCCCATGCGCGATGCCTTTGCCGTGCTCTTCTTTGTTTCCGTGGGCATGGGCTTCCACATCGGTGGGCTGCTGGAGCACTGGCCGCTCGCCCTGGCCACGCTGGCCATCTGCATGCTGGCCAAGCCCATCATGGCGGCCATCATGGTGAGCCTGCTGGGCAAGCCGATGCGCCTGAGCCTCATGGTGGGCGGCTCGCTCTCGCAGATTGGTGAGTTCTCCTTCATCCTGGCCACTCTCATTGCCGGTACCTACCACCTGCTGCCTTTGGAGGCGGTGAATGTGATTACCGGCGTGGCCATTGTCTCCATCACGCTGAATGCCGCGCTGTACCGCTTTGTGCCGTTGGCGGTGCACAAGCTGGAGGACCGCGGCATAGGCACGCAGCATGCGCATGCGGATTCCATTCCCGCCGCGGCGGATGATGTGTACCGCATCCTGCTGGTGGGGTACGGCCCCTGCGGCGAGCTGGTGAGCCAGGTGCTGCGCCGCCACGATATGGAGGTGGTCGTGCTGGAGATGAATGTGGATACCGTGGCCCGCCTGCACAAGGAAGGCCTGCCTGCCATTCATGGCGATGCCTCGAACCGCACCATCCTGCGCCTTGCCGGGGTGGAGAAGGCCAAGGCCATCATCATTTCCTCAGCCGCAGCCCCTGCGGTGGCAATTGCCTCTGCCGCCCGTGGCCTGAACCCCGATATCCGCGTGGTGGCTCACACAAACTATATCCGCATTGCCCAGGCCATCGCCCAGTCCGGTGATGCTCATGCCTTCGCCGGTGAGGCCGAGGTGGCCCTGGCCATGACCAGCCACATGCTGCGTTCCCTGGGCGCAACCGAGGAGCAGGTCATGCGCGAATGCGGTGAAAACCGCCGCCGCCTTATGGGGGAAGGAAATTAAAAAAGGCAAGCCGTATCATGCTTTTTTCTGCAGTTCGTCCATGAGGCGGGCGTAGAGCACGCGCAGGCGGAGCAGCATGTAGAGCACGATGAGGGTGACAATGGTGAGGTAGATGATGACGGCCCAGCAGAAGAGGCGCATGGAGTCCAGCGTATCATTGATTTTCTTCTCCTCCAGGATGCGCTGGGCAATGATATCCCCCACTTCTTTAGCGTACTCGCGCCCTTCTTCCTTGTAGGCATCCAGCAGGGAATCGGTAGCCCCGCGCAGGGTGAGCACCATTTGCTCACCCACCGATGGCTCTTTCTTCTTCTGGGCAGGTGCCGCCGGGGTGCCCGGTGCCGGTTGCGGCTCGGCTACAATCTGCAGCAAACCGCCCAGCAGCTCGCCCGCATCCACCTTGGCATGCACCGGCAGCAGCCACACCAGCGCCATGAGCAGGAGAAAAATCTTCTTCATGGTGGCAGTGTAGCATAGTCGGGCACGCTCGGTCAAGAAAAAGCCCCGTGGCTTTCGCGCGGGGCAGGGAGCATGTGTGTTCCAGGGGAGAGCTCGATAAATTGGAATTTGTGGGGGAACTCTGTCGGAGCACGGGACTTCAGTCCCGATTGGAAGCACCGTTATTTCGGGACTGAAGTCCCGTGCCCCGACAACGACAAACATCAATTTATCGCTCCCTTTTCTTAAACTTTGTGCTCGTATGAGAGTGGGGTCTTTTACTGAGCCAGGGCAATGAGCAGCTTGTTGTGAATGCCGCCGAAGCCGCCGTTGCTCATGACGAGAATCACGTCGTTCGGGTGCACGTGGGTCACCACATGGGCCACGATGTCATCCACATTCTTACCCACGTAGGCATCGGTGCCGGCGGCCTTGATGTCGGCCAGCAGCTTATCTTCGTCCAGCCGCTGCTCGGGGGTGAGGCGCTTGTGGTTCTCGATGGGGGAGATGACGGCGAAGTCAGCCTCGGCCAGGGATTCGGCCAGCTCGCTCTGGAAGAGGTTGCGGATGGTGGTGTTGCTGCGGGGTTCGAAAAGCACCCACAGGCGGCTCTTCGGGAAACGCTGGCGCAGGCCGGCAATGGCCAGCCGGATGGCGGTGGGGTGGTGGGCGAAGTCATCCACCACGGTCACGCCGTTCACGGTGCCGCGCACTTCCTGCCGGCGTGCCACGCCTTCAAAGCTGCTCAGTGCAGCGCGGATTTCATCCGGGCTCAGCCCGGAGAAAGCAGCGGCGCAGGCGGCCATGGCGGCATTGCGCACGTTGAAATCGCCAATCATGGGCACGTTGAAGCGCTCGCCACAGAGCGGGCAGGGGACTGATTCCTCGCCCTCGGGGGCGGGCTTGCAGGTGAGGGTGAAGCTGCTGCCATCGGTGCGGGGCTCCAGGTCGGTGATGCGGATGTCGGCGTCCTCGGCCATGCCCACGCTCACGAGCTTCACCATGCGCAGCTCCGTGGCGGCGCAGGCGCGCACATCGGCGCAGTTCGGACAGTCGGCATTGATGAAGACGATGCCGTTGCGGGGTACGGCGCGCAGCAGGCGCTTGAAGGAAAGCTTGATTTCCTCCACATTGGCGTAGATATCGGCGTGGTCCATCTCGATATTGTTGATGATGACCACCTCCGGCAGGTAGTGAAGGAACTTGGAGCGCTTGTCGAAGAAGGAGGTGTCGTACTCATCGCCCTCCAGCACGCAGAACTCAGAATCGGTGAAGCGGCCACCGCGCCCCAGGTTGCGGGCAATGCCGCCAATCATGAAGCTGGGGTTGCGGCCGTTGGCTTCCAGCATCCAGGCCAGCATGGAGGTGGTGGTCGTCTTGCCGTGTGTGCCGGTCACCACCAGGTTGCGCTTGCCCCAGAGGAAGAACTCCTTCATGGTCTCCGGCAGGCTCATGTAGCGCAGCCGCTTCTCCAGCACGGCTTCCACCTCGATATTGCCCCGGCTCATGGCGTTGCCGATGACCACCAGGTCGGTGTCTGCCGGGATGTTGGCAGGGTTGTAGCCCTGGAAAATCTGAATGCCCTCATTCTCGAGGAAAGTGGACATGGGCGGGTAGACATTGGCATCGGTGCCGGTTACCACGTAGCCCTGTCGTGCCATGGCCGATGCAACGGCCCCCATGGCGGTGCCACATATTCCGAGAAAGTGAACGTGTTTCATATTGTTCCTTACAGTGCGTAGAAGTGCCCAAAAGGTTATATCATCTACTGCTCCATTGCAAGTATTTTTTAGGGCATGATGTTAAGAATGAAAATTTCTGTAAAATGCCACAGAATTGGCTTGTAATGGCTTGATACTATAAATGGCTCAGGTGCCCAGAATGGGGTGTGCGCGCCTTACAGAGGGTGTGTGACGCAAATTTTGTAAAAATGACGTATTATAATATTGTGGCGCGCGCGTACGCGCGTATAATGGGCGGCACTTATGAGTGATAACGTAACGCCCCCGGAGGATGCTGAGAAGCTTTCGACCGGGGCACAGCAGGAGTACGGCGCCGCCCAGATTGACAAGCTGGAGGGTCTTGAAGCCGTGCGTAAGCGTCCGGGCATGTACATTGGCGACCCGGATGAACGTGGTTTGCATCACTGTGTGTTCGAAGTGCTGGATAACTCGATTGACGAGCACCTGGCCGGATACTGCAGCAAGATCATCATCCAGATTCACGAGGGCGGTACCATTTCCGTGATTGACAACGGCCGTGGTATTCCGGTGGATATGCACCCGAAGTTCGGCATCCCTGCCGTGGAGCTGGTGCTGACCAACCTGCACGCCGGCGGCAAGTTCGGCCAGGGTGCGTACAAGTACTCCGGCGGTCTGCACGGTGTGGGTGCCAAGTGCGTGAATGCCCTTTCCGACTTCTTCAAGGCCGAAGTGCGCCGCGACGGCAAGCGCCACGTCATCACTTTCGAGCGCGGCAAGACCACCGAGAAGCTGCATGTGGTGGGCACCTGCCCGGAGGGGCAGACCGGCACCGCCATCACCTTCCTGCCGGACCCGACCATCTTCACCGACACCACGGAATTCAAGTTTGACCTGCTGGCCCGCCGCCTGCGCGAGCTCGCCTTCCTGAACCCCGGCCTCGTCATCGAACTGGTGGACGAGCGCAGCGGCCAGGAGCGCACGGAGACTTTCTACTATGCGGACGGTATCCGCGAGTTCGTGAAGCAGCTGGGCGAGAACAAGACCCTCATCACCGCTGAGCCTATCGCCATGAGCGGCGTGCGCCACATCGAGGTGGAGTACGACGGCAAGACCATGGAGGACGATGTGATTGTGGACGTGGTGATGCAGTACAACGACAGCGACCGCTACCAGATCCAGTGCTACGCGAACTCCATTTTCAATGCGGATGGCGGTACGCACCTTTCCGGTTTCCGCAGCTCGCTGACCCGCGCCATCAACAACTACGCCAAGAGCAACAACCTGCTCAAGGATAAGGACCCCAGCCTGAACGGCGACGACGTGCGCGAAGGCCTGGTGGCCGTCATCTCCGTGAAGATGCCCAACCCGCGCTTCTCCTCCCAGACGAAGGATAAGCTCGTGAATACCGAAATCGAAGGTGTGGTGAGCAGCGTGGTGTACGAGGAGCTCAAGGAATACTTCGAGGAGAACCCCGCCGTTGCCAAGACCATCATCGACCGCTGCCTTATCGCTTCCCGCGCCCGCGAGGCCGCCCGCAAGGCCCGCGAAAGCGTGCGCAAGAGCGCCATGACGGTGGGCGGTGGTCTGCCCGGCAAGCTGGCCGACTGCTCCTGCCGCGACCCGAAGCTCAGCGAGCTCTTCATTGTGGAGGGTGACTCCGCAGGTGGTTCCGCCAAGATGGGCCGCGACCGCCGCACACAGGCCATTCTGCCGCTGCGTGGTAAGATTCTCAACGTGGAGAAGGCCCGCCTGGATAAAGCCCTGGGCAGCGAGACGATTCAGAACATCATCACCGCCATCGGCGCCGGTATCGGCGATGGCGAGGGTGAAGGTTCCTTCGACCTGAACAAGGTGCGTTATCACAAGATTATCCTCATGGCTGATGCTGACGTGGACGGCTCCCACATCTGCACGCTGCTGCTCACCCTCTTCTGCCGCCACATGCCGCAGCTGGTGCGCGCGGGCTATCTGTACATTGCCCAGCCGCCGCTGTACCGCGTGATTCACCGCAAGGTGGAGCAGTACGTGCAGGACGAGGTTTCCCTGAACCGCAAGCTCATCTCCCTGGGCGCCGGTGATGTGACCCTGCGCACCCCGGACAAGAGCCGTGAGTTCGACGCCGATTCGCTCATGGCGATTCTGGAGACGCTCATCAACCTGCAGAAGTACGAGGGCAGCGTGGCCCAGCACGGCGGCGACTTCAAGGACCTGCTGCGCCACCGCGCCGGCAATGGAGCTTTCCCGCAGTACCTGGTGAAGGTGCGCTGCGGCAACGATGAGGAGGTGAAGTACTTCCAGTCCATGGAAGAGCTTACTGCCTTCTCCGATGAGAACCGCGACCTCTTCCTCTTCGGCGAGCCCAGCGAGGAAGAACTGGCGGCCAACCCGCTGCCGGTGCGCGAGGGCCCCAGCCGCCGCGCCCTGCTGCACGAGCTGCACGAGGCCATGGCCATCACCCGCGTGCTGGCCCGCCTGGAGGAACTCGGCATCGACCCCGCCCGCCTGCTTTCCGATGACGAGCCTGTGTACGAGCTGGTGGAGAACTCCCGCAACACCGTCACGCCCATCTTCTTCGTGGGCGATATCCTGGCCAAGGTGCTGGAAATCGGCGGCCGCAGCGTGACCATCACCCGATTCAAGGGTCTGGGTGAAATGGACGCCAAGGACCTGTATGCCACCACCATGGACCCCGAGAAGCGCGAGCTGCTCCGCGTGCGTCTGGATGATGACAACGCCATGCAGGCGGACAAGATGTTCACCATCCTCATGGGTGACCTGGTGGAACCCCGCCGCCGCTTCATTGAGGACAACGCCCTCAACGTCCGCAACCTCGATGTGTAACCCCTAACCGATTTCTTACTGAATTATGAGTGAAACAAGAATTCGCCCGGTAGACGTGGCCGAGGAGGTTTCCCGCAGCTTCCTGGATTACTCCATGTCGGTGATTATCTCCCGCGCCCTGCCGGACGCCCGCGACGGCCTCAAGCCCTCCCAGCGCCGCGTGCTCTATGCCATGCACGAGCTCGGCCTGGTGCCCAGCAAGGGCACAATCAAGTGCGGTAAAATCGTGGGTGACACCATCGGTAACTACCACCCGCACGGTGACCAGTCTGCCTACGGCACGCTGGTGACCATGGCTCAGCCCTGGAACATGCGCGACATCCTGGTGCAGGGGCAGGGTAACTTCGGTACGCCGGAAGGCGACCCGCCCGCCGCCATGCGATACACCGAGGCCAAGCTGAGCCACCTGGGTGTGGCCCTCATGGATGACCTGGACAAGGATACGGTGGATTTCCAGCCGAACTATGATAACCGCCTCACGGAGCCCGTGGTGTTCCCCTCCGCTTTCCCGAACCTGCTGGTGAACGGCGGCACGGGTATTGCCGTGGGCATGGCCACCAACATGGCTCCGCACAACCTGGGTGAAGTGGTGGACGGCATCTGTGCCTACATCGATAATCCCCACATCACCAGTGAGGCCCTGCGTGCCTATATCAAGGGCCCGGACTTCCCCACCGGCGGCTATGTGCTGGGTTACAAGGGGATTGACAGCTACTTCCGCACCGGTCGCGGCAGCGTCCGCATGCGTGGCAAGATGGAGGTGGTGACCAACGAGAACGGTCGCGAGTTCATCCATATCTCCGATGTGCCCTACGGTGTGAACCGCGCTGTGCTGCAGGAGCGCATTGCCGAGCTGGTGCGTGATAAGATTATCACCGATATCGCCGGCATGCGTGACCTGACGGACTACATCGAGATTGAGCTGAAGCGCGATGCCCGCCCGCAGGTGGTCATCAACCAGCTTTACAAGCTCACCAGCATGGAGTCTTCCTTCTCCGTGAACATGCTGGCCATTCACGAGGGACGCCCGAAGGTGCTCACCATGAAGGATGCCATTAACTTCTACGTGGAGCACCGCCGCGAGGTGGTGGTGCGCCGCACGAAGTTTCTGCTCCGCAAGGCTGAGGACCGCGCCGAGGTGTTGGAGGCTTACCTCATCGCCCTGGCCAACATGGATGAGTTCATCCGCATCATCCGCGACTCGAAGAACCGCGAGGACGCCCGTAACCGACTCATGCAGTTCAGCTTCCCGGTGGAGCTGGCCCGCGGCCTCGGTATCCTCATCCACAGCCAGCCCTCCGTGCAGGGGGATAAGTATATCTTCACCGAGCGCCAGGTGAATGCCATTCTGGAACTCCGTCTCTACCAGCTCACCGCTCTGGAAAACGACAAGATTTCCGATGAGTACAAGAAGCTGCTGGAGCTCATCGAGGACTACCTGGACATCCTGGCCAATGAGAGCCGCGTGCTCGGCATTGTGAAGGACGAGCTGCGCGTCATCAAGGAGAAGTATGCCACCCCGCGCATGACCCACATCATCCCGTTCGAGGGCGACATGGCCATCGAGGACCTCATCCCGAACGATTCCATGATTGTGACCATCACGCACAGCGGCTACATCAAGCGCACGAACTCGGATGAGTACCGCCTGCAGGCCCGCGGTGGCAAGGGTATCAAGGCCGCCACGACCAAGAGCAAGAAGGATGCCAACGACTTCGTGGAGCACCTCTTTGCCGCCCAGAATCATGACTATATCATGTTCTTCACGAACACCGGCCGTGTGTACGTGGAGCGCGTGTACGAGATTGACGAGGCCGCCCGCAGCGCCCAGGGCCGCTCCATCAAGAACCTGCTGGATATGCAGGCGGATGAGCGCATCGCCGCCATTCTGCGCCTGGAACGCCGCGTGAGCGAGGATGGCAAGGATATCACCTTCGCGGAGGATTCCGGCAATGTGGTGTTCGCCACCAAGGACGGCACGGTGAAGAAGACCGCCCTCAACGATTTCGTGAATTACCGCAAGGCCGGTATCATCGCCATCAACCTGGAGGAGGGCAACTCCCTTGTCAACGCCATGCTTACCAATGGCGAGCAGGACGTTGTCATCGTAACCCACGATGGTATGAGCATCCGCTTCAACGAAAGCGATATGCGCACCCAGGGCCGCAACACCATCGGCGTGCGTGGTATCCGCTTGCGCGAGGGTGACTACGTGGTGGCTCTGGCTGTGGTGCCCAATGATGAGGAAACCCTCCTCGTGGTCTCAGAAAACGGCTTGGGCAAGCGTACCAAGTTCGCTGAGTACCGTTTGCAGAGCCGCGGCGGTATCGGTATTAAAACCATGAACTGCACCGATAAGACCGGCTTGGTTGTCTCTGCCACTACGGTGACGGATGAGGACGAACTCATGATTATGACTACCGGCGGCCAATCTGTGCGCATGAAAGTCAACACCGTGCGCGAAACCGGCCGCGCTACCCAAGGCGTGAAGCTCATCACCCTCAACGATAAGGAATCCATCCAGGAAATCACCTTGGTCATTCCCGATGATGAGGATGAAAGTGAAGAGAGCGAGGGTGCTGATGAAAGCGAATCCGCCCCCATCGAGGGCGAGGAAGCTTCTGCTCCCACCGCCGATCCTGAGGCCTGATACGCTCTAAAATATCACTCATATTTGCCCGCCCTGCCACGCCCCACCCGTGGCAGGGCGCGCTTTTCACAGACGCCTTGACAGTTCTCATTCTTTAATGTTACACTACACCCAACCTAGGAAAGTTCGCACGATGAGTACCCCTATACCCTTTATTCTTTACAACACCCCGGATTCGCAGGGGCGTGTACAAGTGTATGTTAAAGATGATACGCTTTGGGCAACTCAAAAGGCAATAAGCGAGTTATTTGATGTGTCTGTTTCAAGTGTAAGTAAACATTTAAGAAACATTTATGAAGAAGAAGAATTAACGGAATCTGCGACAATTGCAAAAAATGAAATTGTCGTCAGTAGAGGATTTCGGGGAGAGGTAAAAGAAGATATAACTTTTTACAATCTGGATGCGATTATTTCTGTTGGTTACCGGGTAAATTCACGGAAAGCTACGAAGTTTCGTCAATGGGCAACCCAGACACTTAACGACTACATACGCAAGGGTTTCGTTATGGATGACGAACGCCTGAAGCAAGGTGAATCTCTTTTTGGAAAAGACTATTTTCGTGAACTACTCGAGCGTGTTCGTTCCATACGTGCAAGTGAACGCCGTATCTGGCAACAAATTACTGATATTTTTGCTGAATGCAGCACAGACTACGACAAAAATGCATCAGAAACGCGTAATTTTTATGCCATGGTACAAAATAAGTTTCATTACGCCATTACCGGCAAAACGGCGGCTGAAATCATTTGGGAAAGCGCTGACCACACGAAGAATCATATGGGGCTTCTCTCATGGAAGCACGCTCCGGAAGGTCGCGTCTTGAAATCTGATGTCACTATCGCCAAAAATTATCTTACTGAAAAGGAAATTCGCCGTTTGGAACGAGCTGTATCAGGTTTTTTTGATTATATAGAAGATCTTATTGAACAAGAAAACTGCTTCTCAATGGCACAATTTGCGGAGAGTATCAATGCTTTCTTGTCTTTCCGAAGATACAAAATTCTTCCGAACAATGGAGGGGTATCCAAGGCACAGGCAGATGCAAAGGCAGAAAGTGAGTATGATATCTTTAACCGGAAACAGCTTATCCATTCCGATTTCGATAAACAAGTTCAGAAAATGTTAAAGACTGAATGAACGATAGCATTCAGAGTTAGACAAGTGGTTGTCATACGCCCGCCCTGCCACACCCCACCCGTGGCAGGGCGCGCTTTTTGTCGCCCTTGTTATTGGTATCACTCTAACATTTCGTCATTTTTTGAAAAAAATTGAAATTCAGCGGTAGAATTTGAAAAAATAACACGTAGAATGAGTGGAAATGCTTTGAGAAAAGCAACTACTTCCACCCCAACAAACACTAACCCCACCCACTACCCCACTTAAGACTAAATCCATACCCGTCCGACGCATGCAGAGTCCGCGATAAACATTGTTATTTCACGAGGGTAGCCAGATGAGAAGCAAGTTCACAAGGGCTCATACGCCTGCAAAAAATACTTCTCATTTTATAACAAATTAGCTGTATACAACTAATAAAAATGGAAAACTACCCTACGAACGAGTATCATGGTGGCAACATGAACGAACGCCACATCACGCGCTTCACCTATAAGTTTACCAACTTTCAAGGTTGGCGAGTAGCAATCAGCCGCCAGGGCATTACCTTGGCACGTTATTTTTCTGACAAACAGTACGGGGATCCAGAGATTGCGCGAGCCCATGCAATCACTTTTCGGGACCACGTGTTGAATGAATTGCGGATGCAACCGGAGCGCACCCGCGAGATATTAGACCGCCACCGAGTGAAGCCGCGCAAGCTGTACCCCGCAGGCCTCAAGCCGTGCAATACCCAGGGAGAGGCAACGGTGCCCACCGGCACAGAGCAGAAGGTCGGAGCATGCAGCATGCGTAGTAACAAGGTGATGCAGGGAATCCTCAAGAAGGTCTGCCGCCGCTTTCAGCTGGATACGGCGAGTGTGCTCAAGTTGTCGCTTTATTTATTTGCCTTGCAGTATAGTGATGCTGCGGAAGTGGCAGATGGTCTTGTGACCCCGCAGGTCATGCAGGCCAAGGCCAAATGGGAGGTGGATGAGATGGCGGCCGAGGATGATTATTTGCAGCGCATGATTGAACAGCTGGAGAGCCGTGCCGTCTTGGCCGGGTTGCCCAGCTTCGAGGAGTTTTCCACCGGAAAGAGCCCTTCGGTACGCCTGACCTATGGCTTGACGGAGATAGGTGGTGCCGAGCCACCATCTGTAGAACCACAACCGCCTGTGTTGAGTATGCGCTCCCCGCGTCCCTCACCACCGTCAGCATACCCTATTGCACATCAACCCTCTACCTCTGCTATGTCTTCTCCCCATTCTGCCGGCCCTGTTTCTCACCGTTTGAAGCCCGAATTGTTTGCCAAGGGCACCGAGCCGGCTGCTGCTCCCCCGCCGGATTATTATTGATTGCTTGCTATGCTATATGCCTTTCCTTTTCCCTATAAGTCAACCGACCCAACACCCTGAGGGGGTCTGTGCGACCCCCTCCTCCAAGGTGCTACGGCAGCAAAATAAAAACGAGCCCATGTGGGCTCGTGTATAAAAAGAGATGTGTTGCAGGGCTCGCGTTACATATTGACTTGGTAGAGTGCCTTGTTGTTGTTGGCTGGATCCAAGATAGCGAAAGCCTCGCGGTGGATGGAGGGGTCGCTGCGGAAGATGAGGCGGCCTGCACATTGGCGCTCCAGCTCGACAAGGAGTTTGGAGTCCTCGTTCTTGAAGCGTGAGAGCACATCGGAGTTGACCACCACAATCATATCGCCCACGGACTCGCGGTAGCGTTGAATCGTGGCTTTGAGTTGGCGCTGAATCTCCACGCTCATAGTCATCACGCTCTTGATGCGGCCTCGCCCATGGCAATAGGGGCAATGATCGTTCACGTAATCCAGCAGCGATTCGTTGATGCGCTGGCGAGTCATTTCCATGAGACCAATGGGGGTAATCTGCATGACCTGCGTCTTGGCCTTGTCGCGCTTCAGGGCGTCCTTCATGGCCTTGTAGACAGCCAGCTGATCTTTGCGGTGCCGCATATCAATGAAGTCTACCACCACAAGGCCGCCGATGTTGCGCAAGCGCAGCTGGCGGGCAATTTCACGGGCAGATTCCAAGTTGGTTTCCAGGATGGTCTTATCCAAATCCTTGTTGCCTTTGTTGCGACCGGTGTTGATGTCGATGGCGATGAGTGCCTCTGTCTCATCAATCACCAGATAGCCGCCGCAGGGCAGGAGCACTTGGCGCTGGAATGCCTCGTTGATTTGCTTTTCCACCCCCAGTTCCTCGAAGATGGGCTGGCGGCAGGGGTAGTGCTGGATGTGGCGCTTGGCACGGCGAGAGATTTTGCCGGCAATTTCCTGCATGCGCTGGGTGGTCTCCAGATTGTCGCATACGATGTTGTCCACGTTGTCGGTAAGGAAATCGCGGGCGGTGCGCTCGATGAGGTCGGGCTCGCGGTAGACGGAGACGGGTGCCGGCTGGGCGGCAAACTTTTCTTCTACCTCGTGCCACTGCTGCAAGAGCATGGCCAGGTCGCGTACGAAGTGGCGGAAGCGCTGCCCCTGTGCCACCGTGCGCATGATGATGCCCATGCCCTCCGGCACGTTGAGCTTCTGCACAATCTGGCGCAGTCGCTGGCGCTCTTTGGGGTCATCTATCTTGCGGGAGATACCGAACTGATCCGTAAAAGGCATGAGGACGATGTAGCGGCCGGCCAAGGAGATGTTGGTGGTCACGCGCGGCCCCTTGGAGGAGATGGGACCTTTGGTGACTTGTACCATGATTTCGGAGCCGATGGGGTAAATCTCCGGGATATCCTTGCTGGTGATTTTGCGCTGTTGCTTGCGGGGGCGGCCTTCGCGCTGGATTTCTTCCAAGGAGGAATCAAGGGCGAGAGGCAGGGCATCCCAGAAGTGCAGGAAGGCGTTCTTCTCATAGCCGATGTCTACAAACATGGCCTTGAGCCCGGGTTCGATGTTCTTGACGCGGCCCTTGAAGATGCCGCCCACGATGTTGTCTTCTCCCTCGCGCTCGATGCTGTACTCCTCGAGTACTCCATCCTCAAGCAGCGCTACGCGGCGCTCCAGCTTCTCGGAGTTGATGACAATGGTTGAGCCTTCTCTCGGGTTGCACTGGCCAAACCCGAAAAGGCGTTTCACGGAATGAATCATTTTGGATATAAAGGACAAAGTTTTCTTGTTAGGTTGGGGATTTTTCGCTCTCGCACACCTATGGCACTCCCGCTCGCTCTCGCGTATGCACGCGCGTGTGGATTCCCGATACTTTTTTCTAAAAGCACGCTGAGCCCTCACGATGCAGCCCAAGAAAGTGCTGCCGCGTCGGTATCTGCCTTGCCGGTGCCGGGGGTGCGTGTGCGCCCCGCTGGCACGCAGGGCAAATCGGCGGCAGGTGTGTCTTTCTTTATCAGTCCTCGTCGAAGACGTGGTCGTTCTCCTGCAAGTACTTACCTGTACCCTCTGCCACGGCACTCAGCGGGTCCTCCGATATCATAATCGGCAGGCCGGTTTGCTCGTGCAGCAGGTCGCTCAGGCCACGCAACAGGGCGCCGCCGCCTGCTACGGTGATGCCGCGGTCGTACAGGTCGCTGGCAAGTTCAGGCGGGCAGTGGTCGAGTGTCTGGCGCACAGCGTTGACGATGATATCAAGCTTATCTTGCAACGCTTCGCGAATCTCCTCGGAGCGAACAGTTACTGTCTTGGGAAGACCGGTACCGCGGTCGCGCCCCTTCACTTCCATCTGCAGCTCTTGTTGCAGCGGGTGGGCAGAACCCACGCGTATCTTGATGTCTTCTGCCGTGCGGGGACCCACCAGCAAGTTGTGGGCTGCCAGCATGTGGCGCGTAATGGTATCATCCAGAGCATCGCCGCCGCACTTCTCGGATTGGCTGTACACGATGCCTGAGAGCGAGATGATGGCAACCTCTGTGGTGCCACCACCAATGTCTACTATCATACTCCCCAGAGGCTCAGACACGGGCAACCCTACACCAATGGCTGCTGCCATGGGTTCTTCAATGAGTTGTACGTGAATGGCTCCTGAATTGTAAGCGGATTCCTCAATGGCGCGGCGTTCCACCTCCGTGATGCCGGAGGGGTGCGCAATGAGGATGCGCGGCCCTCGCAGACTTCTGCGGTGGCACGCTTTCTTGATGAAGTAGCGCAGCATGTTCTCCGCTACCTCGAAATCTGCGATAACGCCTTCTTTGAGCGGTCGGATAGCTACCACGCTGCCGGGCGTGCGGCCCACCATGCGCTTGGCTTCCTCGCCCACGGCTTTCACCTTGTCGCCTTTCATGGCAACGACAGAGGGCTCTCGCAGCACGATACCCTGGTCCTTGATGTAGACCAGCGTATTGGCTGTGCCAAGATCTATCCCGATGTCATACGAGAAAATCCCGGCTATTTTCTTAAAAAAACGAAGCATTGTAAAAGGTTTAGTATGTGTTGAGTCGATGCGTGTCTGGCAACTCTGCCGCCCGGCGAGTCCTCCTTTTCAGGGGATGAACCCATACTGCCGGTGGCTCCTTGCGCAGAAAAAGCCTTCATATCCTCCGGCTACACACGCACGGGCGAGAGTATAAAAAGCCCCTTTTGTCATGTCAAGTAAATAGTGTGCTTGGTTCAGTCTACACGGCCGGACAAAGATTTCTTTGTCTGTCTAACATATTCTTAATGTAGACTCATTTCATTGAGTAAGAATACACCACCCTTTATGAGCCATAGGCTGTGATACCTCAATCTTGCCGGATGAGGAAATGCTGTGCGTTTGCCGGTTGGGGTGGATGGTTTGTTAAGAAAGCCTAAACTTTATTGCATGGGAATCACATGCTATAAGTGTGCAGCGAGCCGGTGGCGGGCAGGAAATTGACGACGAGGAAGGTGATGAGGATAGCTACAAATCCGAGCAGGATGAGGGCTTTGCGGTAGGGAAACAGTGAGGTAGTGGCCGGCAGGTGCAGGTAGGCCAAGTAGATGAGCCAGGTGAGCAGTGCCCAGGTTTCCTTGATATCCCAAGCCCAGTAGCGCCCCCAAGCGGCATCTGCCCACAGGGCACCGCTCCAAAGTCCAAAGGTCATGAAGGGGAGGGCCAACCGCACAATGGCATCTGCCACCTGCATGTGGTTTGTGCGCACAGCGGTGGCCCGCAGGGCGGGTACGGTGGCTACCGCCATGAGCCCGTATGCCAGTACATAGCTTGTCACATGGGGTGCAAACCAAGGGGATTGCAAGGCGGGCATTTGGCGCCAGGCAGATTGCAGGGGCATGCAGAGAGCCCCCAGCAGGGCAAGTGCTGCTGCCGCTGCAAAATGGGAGGTGAGGTCTGAACCGGTGCGGTGGCGTACCCATGCGGCAGCCGGCAGAAGTACGAGGGGGAAGAAGCAGAACACGTGGCGCATGTTGCCGAAGGGCATGGCTTGGGCCAGTACGGCATTGGCCACGAACAAAGCCAGAGCCACCAGCCAGCCTACACGGAAAAGCTGCCGCGCCGGGGTGGTTTTGCCCCATGCTGCGGCGATAGCGCCTACGGCACAAAGAAGGAGTGCCAAGCCGGTGAGAAGGTATATCATGACTTTGCTATGGATGAGGGTGAAGCGCTGCGTCCCCAACACCAGAATGCACTGCAGAGGATGAGCCCTACCATGCCGGCCAGCGCTATCAAGCGACCGGGTGCCCGCCGCAGTAGTAGCTCTACTTGGGTGCCGGCGGCACTTTCTCGGTAATTCATCAGGTACACCATCCAGCCTTTGCAGGAGAGTGGTTCATTCACCCGCAGTGTCACTCGGCGTGTCTCAGGGCGGCCACGGTAGAGGGTATCTACCCGGCACAACGCTTTGTATTCTCGCACGGGCGGTATATCCTGCATGATGAGCTGGGGCGGCTCGCCTTGCAGCAGACGGAAGGGGTGCGGCATGCCCGGTGCTGTGCGCAAATCGGCCACGGCTACTTGTCTGCCGTTGGGGAGGCAGAGAGTTCCTTCTTTCTCTACCAGCGGGCATACCGTCTGCCAGCTCCCTCGCTCGAAACGGTGCAGGGAGTAGTTGCGCGTGTTGTAGCGGGTGAGTTCAAATTGTTCAACGGAGAGGGTGAAATCCAGCGGCAGTATCCTGCCGTCTGCTGTGTGAACCTCGCTGAGCGTTTCTTGAGCTCCGGCGGTCATGGTGATGGGGATGCGTTGCTCGCTGCAGTAGTCCACATAAGCTCCGGTGGCGATGAGTACGAGCGCCCAGTGTGCTCCGGCCAGCCACAGACGCGTATGCATGGCTCGTTTGGCCAAAAAACCGAATAAGCCTGTGAACAGGATGCCTACGATACCTGTGCAGGCCATGCCCACTGCCCCGAACCACATAGGCCCGCCCATGTGTGCCATCTCGACTGCTTGGCTGCCGAATTGCCACACGACTGCCAGCCCGGCACAGGCAAAAAAGAGGCTTATGAGCCCACCCAGCAAGCGCAGGCGTTCCCCGGCGGCGATGCGCCAGCCTGCTACGGCACAGGTGAGGGCTGCCACCAGCCCCAGCAGCATCACAGCGCCACTGCGGTATACAGCCGGTGCTCCCATGAGGGGGAATCCACCGGCCAGCAGCAGTACACACGCCGCCCCGATGAGCATGAGGGTGATGATGATACTGCTCCGCATGTGTTACCAGCTCCAGGTAAGAGAAAAAGTACCCACACGCCCGGCCCAATCTTGGGTGCGGTAGCGGTCGCTGTAGAACAAGGCTCCCAAAAAGTAATCAATGCCTTGGTAGGTGGCGCCGATGCCTACGCGCGTCTGTGTTTGCCACGGCACGCGGCTGCATGTTTGATCAAAGTGGTGCACAATACCGCCATCAATGGCAAAATCTCGCGCCACGTAGGCGGCGTAGAACGATGCCATGAAATAATAGGAGAGAGCCTCGCGCTTGTATTCCGGGCGCTCGGTGGTAGAGAGCGCGTATGCTGCGCGCTGGTTGCCCGCCACATCTCCGGTTTGTGGGAGGTTGCGTCCTATGCGGAAGCTGATACCCGCCCCGGCACTGATCATCATGGCTCCCACTTCCTCGCGGGTGTAAAAAAGTGCATCTGTTTGCCAGCCGGAGGGAGACGTGAACTCCAGGAAAGGTAAGCGAAAATCTTGGCGGGAGGTGAGCTGCACCATGGCTTCTGTCTGCACCTGTGAGGCCCAGCCATCCCAGCTATCCATGCCGAAACTATCATGTAGACTGTTTTGGGTATAGCGCGCAAGTGAGGGATTGCCGGTAGTACCCAGCAGCAATTCTGTGATGCAGCCCACGTGCTCGCCGCAGAACATATAGCCTACGCCAAGCGCCATCAATCCTGCGTATGCCTGTTGCCCGGCTACGTTGCCCCTTGTGTGTGTTTCAGGTGTATAGATGTCTTGGGTGAGGCTCAACCCCCATGCATCACCATTGGCCAAGCGGCGGGTGTAGTCCAGGCGCACTCCGCTGGTGTAGTTGCCGTCTCTGCCAAAGGCAGAGTCATTTTCAGCCGTGATTCGGAAATAATGTTTCGGCTGCGGGCGGTATCCTTCTTCCCCTGGTTGCGGAACCGGGTTCATGTACATGGCCGCGGCCGACATGGCCGCGGCAGAAAACCACAAGAAGCTCATGTGGCGGAGTATACTCCTCTCTTGCCTTATTGGCAAGCCATAACACAAAAATGCCGAGCCGTGCTCCCATTTTTACGCACAAATCAGTATGCCAATGGCATAGGCGAGAATCTTAAAACAAGCGCTTTTCTTTACTGGCCTCGGTGCCTTCCAGGTAGCGCACCAAACGACTTACCCCCGCACCAAAGGGGGAGGCCAAGCGAAAATCCGGCTCTTGGGCATACAAACGCCCGGCGCGCATACGGCGAAGCATCCATTTCCCCGCCAATAATGCCACGATGAGCAACAGAACAATGCCTCCGGGTATTCCGTATTTGATGAATAATTCCTCTTTCCTCTTCTTCTTGGCATCTTTATCTTCTGCCTGTTCCTTGTTTAGCTCAATGTGAATGAGCGGAGCTTGGGCGGCTGTTTCGGGGGTGATGGGGCGGAACCCGGTTGAAATGGGGGCGATACACCCGTGTATGGAGCGTATGGCGGCCAAGAGCCCATCTACCCCGCCACCTTGGGCTGCGGCAACTTCGCGCACGCTCTGTAGCCACTCGTGCCGCTGCTCATCCGTCGGTTTGATTTCCAGATAGCTCAACTCCAATTCCGGCACATCCCCTGTTTTGTAAAGAATCAACACGGCGTACTCGCAGGGTTGGGCTACGGCTGTCACGAGGGTGTTGGCCCCCAAATTCTGCGGGATTTCCTGGCTCGCTTTGAAGATGGTGGCGTAGATGCGGAAGTTGGAGTGTGTGTTTACCTCACGCAGGGTGCGTTCCACATCGTTGCGCTCATCGGTGGAATAAAGTTGCTGCGGGTCGCACAGGCCGGAAGCGGCCATCTTGGTATACAGAGGCCAATAGCGAGAGGGTACTTTAGTGTCGCTTTCTTCGGTGTCCTTATTGCGGGGGGTGCGGCGGGGTCGCGGGGCGGGTTTGGGGCG
>JAFSFD010000054.1 GCA_017435365.1 Akkermansia sp.
ACGAGGTGGGAGGTACGAAGTGAAAGTTCCGCGAGCCATGCGGCTCGCCATTTGTTATCAATAGAAAACGCCTGCAGGCGCCAGCCTGCCTGACTTTATACTTCGCACTTCCCACTTCGTACCTCGTACTTCTACATATTCTCATTTATCGGGCTCTGTACGCGAACATTGGCACACGCACAATTATTCTTCGCCGCTTTTCTGGTGCGCAAAAAACCGCCCCGGGCTCGGGTGGGAGCCGGGGCGGCGAATGGTTTTACGGCCGGGCAGGAATTACTCCTGGGCGGCGGCATCGGCAGAGTCGTCAGCCTCAGGGTCTTCGGCGGCATCTTCTTCCGCGGCGGCGGCGGTGGCCGGGCGGTGGCGGGCGGCCTCGATGAGGAAGAGCTCGGCCACGCGGAAGGCGCGGCGGGAGGCTTCGGCAGCGGTGCGGTCGTCCATGAGGGCGAGGCCTTCCTCGGTTACTTCGCCGAGGAAGATTTTCCAGGCACGGCGGACGAGTTCTTCCTTATCGACCTGCGGGGAGGCCTGGGGCTGCTGGGGCTGCTGGGCGTTTTCGCGGTTGCGGTTGCGGTTGCGGCGGCGCTTGCGGCGGTTGCCGGAGCCGCCTTCGCTGCCGCCCACGGTTTCGGGCACGGCAAAGCCGGGGGCCGGGGGGAGCTGGGGGGCGGCATCCGGGTTTTCGATATCGGAGGGGCGCTCCTGCTGCTTCTCGGCAGTTTTTTCGGCGGGTTTATCAGCAGGGGCATCCTGCCGGGGGGACTGCGGTTTTTCGGGCTTGCGGTTGGAATCCGGGCGTTCCTTGCGGGGGCGCTGTTCCTGCGGGGCAGCCTTCTGCGGCTCAGCAGCCGGGGCCGGTGCGGGTTTCTCTGCCGGAGCCGGCAGCTCAGCCGGGGCAGCGGCGGGAGCCTCTGCCGCAGCGGCGGGTTTGGTGGTTTTCTTACGGGGGGCACGCGGCTTCCTGGCGGGAGCGGCGGCGGGGGCGGCAGCTTCGGCAGAGGCGGCGGGAGCGCCGGCATCTCCACCGGCCGGGGTGGCAGCGGCCTTCTTGCGCGTGGTGGTGCGCTTGCGGGCGGCGGGCTTCACCTCAGCTTCGGGCTGGATGTTTTCTTCAGGGGCCATGGGTTATGGTATGGTGTTTTCTGTTTGGATGGGCGCGTTCGGGTCGACATTGAAGGACCATTCGGCCTTGTGGCCTTTGCCATCAATGCTCTTCCAGGTAACGTGCACGGAGAGGGTCGGCATGTAGATGCGGCAGGGCAGCACCCACTGGATGGTGCGGGAGGCTTCGTCCACCTTGGCGGGGACGCGGCCGAAGCCGCTCACTTTCATCTGGACGGTGGAGATATCCACCCCTTCCACGCCGCTCATGTAGGCCGAGATGGATTCAATATCCGGCGCGACGGTGGACTGGGGCTTGGGGAAAACGGCAAAGGGCGGCGGGGGCGTACCAGTCGGCAGGGTGCCGGGGCCGGCGCCGGTAGTCACGCCGGTGCCGAGCTGGGCGGCTCGGAAATCCACCGCACGGCGGAAGACGGAACTATCGTTGCCGAAAATCATGTAGCGGTGAATCTGCAGCGGGTCCTCGGTGACCGTGACCTTGCCGGGCAGCACGGTAAAGGCCGCCACATAGCCATAGCCGGGCATGCGCTCAAGCATGCCGGGGGTCACATAGCCGCCGGGGTAGCAGTAGGTATTCACCGGGCCGAACATTTCGCTGAGCTTTTTCTGGGATTCGCCCAGCTCAGCATCTACCAGGGCGGCGTAAGCCTCCGGGCCTTGCTTTTCGGTCTTTTTCCAGGCACTGGGGTAGAGGTGGCTCACGGAGTGGCTACCCACGGTGCCGCCGTTGGCCTGCATCTCCCGGACCTGCTCCGGCTTCAGGCTATCGCCCAGGCCGGTGAGGTATTTGGTGTACAGGAAGAGGGTGAAGGGGTAGCCGAATTCCTTGAGGATGGGGTAGGCGTCGGTGTAGACGCTTTTCCAGCCGTCGTCCAGGGTGATGAGAGCGCAGCGGGCCGGCAGGGTGCGGTTGCCCAGGCGCCACTCGAGGAATTCCTGCATGCTGATGACGGTGATACCGGCGCGGCGCAGGTATTCCATCTGTTCGCGGAATTCGGATGTGCGCATGAGCATCTGGGTGACGGGGGCCTTCTTGCTGAAGTTGTGGTAGCCCAGCACGGTCACGCGGGTCTGGTCGCGGGGCACATCGAGCGCTTCCTCAGGCTCCACTTCCTCGGCGTAGTCCTCTTCTTCCGCCTGCGGCTGATTGGCCTTGGGCGCATCCAGGTACGCAGCGCTATCCACAGCATCCAGCGTGAGCGGGTCCAGGTTCATGGGCAAGGGGTCAAACTCCTGTGCATGAGCCATCATGCACATGGTAAGCAGCAATCCCCGTAGCAATGCCTTCATGGAGACTACACTAGCAGGAAACCCGCGCGGACGCAAGCCTTTATTACGTCACTGACCTTGAGCACCACGTGTCCCAAAGATTTGGTAAGCTATAGAAACATCAGCAACATTTCGGAAGAAGCCCTCCCTTGACCGGCAAAGGTACGAGGTACGAAGTGGGAAGTACGAAGTGAAAGTTCCGCGAGCCTTGCGGCTCGCCATTGTACATCAAATAATTCCATACTGGCGGGCGAATGCCCGCGGAACTTATTACTTCGTAATTCGTAACTCGTAACTCGTAATTCAAATTCCCATTTATCCCCGCTTTGGGGCACGTGTGCGTCAGTATAGGTTCAGGGTGGCATTTTTAGCTATGCAGGGCGCGTGGGTTATGGTAGAATGGCGGGCAGATGATAGATACCTCCATAATCTGCCGGCCGACGACCGATACCTTTGTGAGATTCGGGATTGTGCTGCTTGCCTTTTTCGGATTCGGGCTGTATTTTTTCTACGATGGTTCAGTGGGCTACCGGAAGGCAAATGAGGTGTATTTTTCCTACCAGGCCTTTGCGAGGCTGGGGGCCGAGGCGAGCAAGGGCGGCGCATGGAGCACCGCCGGAAAGCCGCTGATTGAGGCCGAACAGGTGGGGGGCGAATGGATGGTGGAGGGCAGATACCCCCTGCCCGCCGACTGTGAAGCCGCCCGCACCACACCGGCAGAGGCTGCCGACCTCGCCGCCATGAGCAAGAGCTGGGCCGATTGCTGGACGGCGTACACCGCCCGCATGCACTATCCGGTGAAACCGGCGGAGCATGCGTTCGACACCGCCGCTATCCGCGAGCAGTGGCTGGCCGGCGGGGTGTGCATGTGCATCAGCGCCGTTATCGTCTACTTCATTCTGCGCACCCGGAGACGGGTAATGTCGCTGGAGGGCGAGCTGGTGACTGCCGCGGGCCGGCAGTTCCGCGTGGCAGAGATAACGCGCCTGGACCTGCGCCAGTGGGGCAAAGGGTTCAAAGGCGTGGCCTATGCCACGGTGAATGGCCGCAAGGTGCGCCTGGACGGCATGACCTACGGCGGATTCGACCCCGCCGCCGGGCAGCCGGCCGAAGCCTTTATGCAGGCCCTGCTTGCGCGCTACCAGGGTGAGATTCTGGAATATGAGCAAAATAAGGAAACAGCCGGCTGACCTGCACCTGCGCAGAGTGGCTGATAAGGTGCTGCCGGTAGCGCGCCGCTGCGGCAGAAAGCTGCTGCATGCCCTGGTCTCGCGCAGAGTGTCTGTCACGCTGCTGCTTGTGACCATAGCGGCGGAACTGGCGGTGCTGGGGGTAGGGGTGACACGCCGGCTGGATATGACTTATGAGCGCTCGCTGGAGGTATCGCAGGCGCAGCTGGCTGTGATTGAGGCCCGCGAGCTGGCCCAGCTGGGGCAGAACACGCAAGGCTCCGCCGGCATTGCGGCAGCACCTGATGCTGCCGCCGCAGCAGATGACGAGGACGCCCCGCCCCCGCTGCGCGTGCGGGATGTGGACACCATCCTGGCCCAGGAGGGCGCACTGGATTTCACGGAGCCGGAGCTGCCCGCCGGGGAATCCCCCGCCCCGCCGGCCGCAGATGATGCCACCGGCGGGCTGAGCGAGGAAGATAAGGAAGAGGTGGACCGCCTCATCCGCCAGGGGGTGAGCGCCATGACGGCAGGCGACATGCGCCAGTGCATCCTGAGTCTGGAGGAGGGCAGCCTGCTGGCTCCGAATCACCCCGCCCTGCTCTACTACTACGGCATGGCGTACGATAAGCTGCTGAACCCGAAGAAAGCCCGCGAGTATTTCACGCGGGTGTTCCAGATGCGCGACCGCGCGGGCAGCTATTTCAAGCGGGCGGCACACCGCCTGACCTATGGGTTTGACCAGCCCGGCGCCATGCGCGGCAAGCTTTCCTTCGGGCCTCACCAGGTGAAGCACAGCTACAGCCCGGACACCGGGGAACAGGTGGATATGCTGCTGCCGGTGCTGCTGGCCCCGGGGGAGGAGGTGCGCCCGGATGATATCTACATCACCATTCAGTTCTTTGACCTGGTGAGCGGGCGCCGCATTGAGTTCTCACGCATGGCCACGCCGCAGCTCACCTGGCAGAACGAAAAGCCGGACTGGAGCAACTGGGAGGAAAACCTGGTGGCGCATTACAGCGTGCCCCCGCTCACCCAGGAGCAGTTGGATGCTTACGGCGACCTGCGCTATTACGGTTTCACCGCCAAGCTTTACTACAAGGGCGAACCGCTGGATTGCATCAGCTCCCCTGCCGCGCTCATCCTGCAGGAGCAGCTGCTCAACAACCGCCGCAGGCGCCAGCAATATGCCCCCGGCAACTCCCTGCTGCCGGATGACGGCCTGGTGCCGGCCTACGAAGAAGCGGTGCCGGTCAGCGATTTCCTGCCCGAACTCCCCCTCCCGCAATGAACCCGATTTTCCCCGAGCTGCCCCATACGCTGGGAGTGTATACCCTGACGCGCCTCATTGAGCTGCGCCGGAACAGTGCCCTCTACGAGGCGCGGCAGACGCACGTGGATCGCGCCGTGGTGCTGGAGGTGCTACAGCCCGGCGTGTCTCACGCGGAGGAAGTGGCCTTTCTGGCGCAGGCGCGCCAGCACGCAGCCGGCAGTGCCATGCCGCATGTGGCCGATGTGTTTGAATCTCTCCGTGCAGAAGGCATCTGGTTCGTGACCCAGGAACTGCCGCAGGGCCGCTCCCTGGCAGACCTGGCAGCAGCGGGGCAAAAGCTCAGCGCGCAGCATATCTGCCACGTGATTGCCGCTGCGGCAGAGATGTATGCTGCATGCCGGCAGGCTGGGCTGGGTGCCGTGGCGCTGGCGCCTTCCTCCATCTATGTGGAGGAGAGCGGCGAGGTGCATTTCCTCTCGCCGCTGGTGGAAGGTGAGCCGCAGCAGGCACCGGAGCAGATGCAGGCCATAGCCGCAGCGCTCTGGGCAGTCTGCCCGGAGCAGAAAGAGGCCGGGCTGGGCCGCACGGTCACCATGCTGCAATGGCTCACCGATGGCTATGAAGGCCATTTCCTGGAGTGGGATGAGCTGAAGGATACAGCCGGCACCATCATCACCCAACTGCGGCAGAACGCCCGGCCGGACAGCGCCAAACCACTCATCACCCGCCTCAGGGAGCGAGTGGAAAGCACCCCGGGGGTGCAGCAGGTGCGGCGCTTCCTGGGTAGTTGGGGCACCCACCTGGGCGCTGCTGCAGCGGCAATCCTGCTGCTCAGCAGCATGGGCACCATGTTCGGCCTGGGGGAGCCGGTTACCACCGGAGCAGAGGGTGAAACCGGAATACTCTGCCACCAATCAGGCAAAAACGAGCTGGTGATGCGCTCACCTGTTACGGTGCAGGAATACGCTGACTTCCTCCAGGCCTTTGAGGAGATGGACGAGCACGAACAGATGGAACTGCGGGAGGCAGTATCCGGCATGAGCGGCTCGCCCATCCCCCTGAACTGGGCCCAGCAGTGCGAGCGCGGCGACCTGGCAGCCCCGGTGACGGGGGTTTCCTACTGGCAGGCCCTGCTCTATGCCCGTTTCAAAGAAGCCCTGATACCCACAGCCGCCCAGCTGCAGACGGTGCTGACGGTGGCGCCCGGACACCTGGACATGGAGTGGAGCCGCACGGAGCAGGAATCTCCCCTGCCCGGCATCTACTCCGGCCCGGCATTTCTGGTGGTGGGCGCGCAGGGCAATCCCATTCCCACCGGCAGCCGCGACTGGTGCGACCCCCGGTGCGGGTTCCGCATAACTTTTCCCGAAGAACAATAAGAAAGACTTATGAAGAATATATACCAAACACTCCTCATGCTGTTCTGCCTGCTGCTGAGCAGCCAGGCACTGGCCCAGGTGGAACTGCGACTGCAACCGGTCCGCAAGGATTTCATCGTGGGTGAACAAGTGGCACTCCGCCTCACCATCATCAACCAGACGGATGCCTCGGTCTCCCTGAAAAACAGCCCGGGGCGCCCCTGGCTCAATTTCAGCATGACCAAGCGCGGAGAAAGCGGCCCCGTCTCCCCGATTGCCACGGCCCGCTTCCCGGAGCTGGTGCTCACGCCGGGGTCCACCCGTTCCTTTGAGTTCAACCTGAAATCGCTCTACCGCCTGAGCACTGCCGGCAACTATGCCGTAGTGGCCACTATCCGCCTGCCGGATGGCCAGACCACCTACAGCTCCAACCGCGGGCTCTTCACCCTGACAAATGGTGGCAAGGTGCAGGAGTTCAACATCCAGGCGCGGGGCCAGCGCATCGTGATGAGCCTGCGCCTTGCGGTGGTGAACGGCAAGGAATGCCTCTTCGGCCAGGCTGTCAACAAGGATACGAACCAGGTCATCGGGGCCTGCTACCTGGCCGAATACCTGAACTTCATGAAGCCCAGCGTGCTGCTGGACCGCGCGCAGAACCTGCACGTGCTCTGCCAGTCCTCGCCGGAGTTCTTCACCTACTCGGTGATGAACACGCACGGCAGCCGCTCATCTGCCAAGCTGTACAAGCGCATCGGCGGGCAGCCGGTGGACCTCATCAGCACCGGCAAGGGTATCATACCCATCGGCCTCGTTCCCTATGTAGCCCCCAAACCCGGCAGCGAGAATACCCGCAAGGCCTCCGAACGCCCCTTCTAAACCGCCATGTCTACCCCGACCATCGCCATTGTCGGACGCCCGAACGTGGGCAAATCCGCCATTTTCAACCGCATGGTGGGCCGCCGCATTGCCATTGTGCATGACCAGCCCGGCGTGACCCGCGACCGCCTCTGCGCCCCGGTGCGCATCACTGATTTCGATGCCCTGGTGGTGGATACCGGCGGTATCGGCAGCACGCTGGACGACGGCTTTGCCGCACAGGTGACCCAGGAGGCGGATATCGCGATGAACGCCGCGGACTACATCATGTTCGTGTGCGACTGCCGCGACCACCTCACCCCCATCGACCGCACCATAGCGGCCCACCTGCACAAGAGCAAGGTGCCGGTGCTGCTGGTGCTGAACAAGGCCGACACGGAGAAGCAGGAGCTCAACCTGGGCGAGTTTGCCGACCTGGGCTTTGCGGACTATGTGTTCACCTCGGCCGAGCATGGCCGTGGCTTCCCCCGCCTGGCCGATAAGCTGAATGCCATGCTCAAATCCCTGGGGGCCACGCCCAAGCAGGCCGAAGCCGCCGCCGATGCCACCCCGCAGGACGAGCCCGAGCAGGAGGAGGTGACGGCGGATTCCCCCATCAAGGTAGCTATCGTGGGCCGCCCGAATGCCGGTAAATCCTCGCTGGTGAACGCGATTCTGCAGGATAAGCGCACCATCGTCTCGAATGTGGCCGGCACCACGCGCGATGCCATCGATATCCCCTACATGCGCGGTGAGCAGGGCTATGTGCTCATCGACACCGCCGGCATGCGCCCCCGCAGCAAGCGCGACACCTCGGTGGAGGTATTCTCTGCCATGCGCAGCGAGCGCGCCATCCGCCGCGCGGATATCTGCCTGCTGGTCATCGATATGGCCGCCGGGGTCACCCAGCAGGACCGCCGCATCGGCTCCATCATTGCTGAGGAGAAGAAGCCCTGTATCATCATCGTGAACAAGTTCGACCTCTACTGCCCGGATGCCCCCATGAGCGCCCGCAAGGAGGCCGTGAAGGAGCACATCAAAGAGAACCTCTTCTTCCTGGACTACGCGCCGGTGGCCATCGTCTCCGCCAAGGATTCCTGGGGGATTGATTCCATCTTCAAGAGCATTGCCCGCGTGCAGCAGGAGGCGCTCAACATGCCCGGCACCGGTGAGCTGAACCGCCTGCTCCAGCGAGCCATGGAGATGAACCCGCCTGGCCAGCACCGCGTGCTCAAGAAGCGACTGAAGCTCTTCTACGCGACCACGGCAGTGAACGAGAAGTACACCACCATTCCGGTGCCTACCTACGTGCTCTTCGTGAACGACAAGCGCCTGCTGGCCGACAGCTACGCCCAGTACCTGCGCAACACCATCCGCTCCCGCATCAAGGCGGCGGGTGTGCCCATCGTGCTCTCCCCCCGCTCCCGCGTGCGCAATGACTAAGAATCTGCTGCTCACCAGCATGCTCGCCTGCTCCCTGCAGGCAGAAACCATCACCGGCACCTGCAAACGCGTGCTGGACGGCGATACCCTGCTCCTGACCAATGGTACCACGGTGCAGATATGGGGCATTGATGCCCCGGAAAAAGGGCAGGATTATGCCGACAAAGCCAGGGCTCAGCTTGAAAAACTCACCAAGGGTCGCAAGCTGACCATTAAGGTCAAAGACACCGACCAGTACGGCCGCGTGGTGGGAGAGGTGAAGGCCGGGGGCAAGGATGTGGCGCACTCCATGGTGCTCACCGGCATGGCCTGGCACGATGAATACAACGCCCCCGAAGCCGAAGGGCTCAACAAATCCATGTACGGTGCCCGCAAAAAGCGCCGCGGGCTCTGGGCAGATGACGCACCGGTGCGTCCCTACGATTTCCGCAAAGGAAAAACCACCCCTGCGCCCCGGGTGGAAGTGGCGGCGGATGAGATTCTCTGCGAGTACGTGATGGATGGCGACACCTTCAAATCCGGAGAGACGCGCGTGCGGCTCTGGGGTATTGATGCCCCGGAAAAAGGGCAGCCCTATGCGGATGAAGCCCGCGCCCGCCTCAAGGAGCTCATCGAGGGTAAGGCCGTGCGCCTCGAAAGGAAGGACAGGGACCAGCACTCCCGCGAAGTGGCCATTGTCTACGCCGGCAGCACGAATATCAACCTCCAGATGGTGAAGGAAGGCCTGGCCTGGCACTACGCCTACTTCGCCCCCGATGCCGAGGACCTGGCCGCCGCCGAAAAATCCGCCCGCAAGAAGCGCAAAGGCCTCTGGGCAGATGACGAGCCGGTGAATCCCTACGAATTCCGCAAGAAATCAAGATGAAACTGGCTATCATAGGCACAGGCAATATGGGGGGAGCCATTGCCCGCGGTCTTATTGCTGCCGGCTCGTGGCAGGCCGGCGACCTGCTCTGCACGGTAAAGTCAGATTCCGGGCTGTCGCGGCTGCAGGCCACCCTGCCCGGCGTGAAGGCGGGGCGGGACAACAGGCAGGCCGCCCGCGAGGCCGATATCATCCTCCTGGCTGTCAAGCCGTGGTTCATCGGCAGTGTCATTGAGGAAATCCGCCCGGTGCTCGACTTCAAGCGCCAGCTGATTATATCGGTGGCCGCCGGCATCAGCCTGTGTGAGCTGGAAGAGCTCCTGGCGGCACCTGAAGAGGCAGAGAAGCCCATCCTGTTCCGCGCCATCCCGAACACCGCCGTTGAAGTGCTGGATGGCGTCACCTTCATCTGCCGGCAGAACGCCACTGACGAACAGACCGCGCAGGTTCACGATTTGTTTGCCGCGCTTGGCTACACGCTCGTGACCGATGAGCAGCACCTCGCCGCCGGCACGGCCCTCGCCTCCTGCGGCATCGCCTTCGCCATGCGCTACATCCGCGCCGCCATGGAAGGCGGTGTGGAGCTGGGATTCCGCCCGGAGGAAGCAGCCCGCATCGTGGAGCACACCGTGCATGGTGCTGCCGGGCTCCTGCTGCAGAGCGGCTTGCACCCCGAAGTGGCAATCGACAAGGTGACCACCGCCGGGGGCATCACCATCAGAGGCCTCAACGCCATGGAACGCAGCGGATTCACCGCCGCTGTCATCGATGGGCTGAAAGCCAGCCGCTGAAGAGTTTACAGGCGCGAGATGGCCGAAAGGATGGCCGCGGGGTACAGAATGTGCTCCTGCACCTGAATGCGGGCGTGGAGGGTCTGCGGGGTGTCATCCGGCAGCACGGGCACATAGGCCTGCATGAGAATCTCGCCGGTGTCCATGCCGGCATCCACATAGTGCACGGTGCAGCCGGCCTGTTTGGCGCCGGCATTGAGCGCCTGGGTCCAGGCTTCCACGCCCGGGAAGGCAGGCAGCAGCGCGGGGTGGATGTTCAGGATGCGGCGGGGGAAGGCCTCCAGCAGCGGAGCCTTGACCAGGCGCATGAAGCCGGCCAGGCAGATGAGGTCGATGTTGAGCTCCTGCAGCTTCCTGGCCAGGGCTTCCTGCACCTCCAGCGGGAACTTGTTCTTGAAGCCGCCGCAATCCATGTATTCGGCCCGCACGCCGTGCTGGCGGGCGCGCTCGAGTATGTAGGCATCCTCGTGGTCAGAGAGTACGATAACGACCTCGGCATCGAGGCGGCCATCGGCAATGGCATTGAAGATTGACTGGCAATTCGAACCAGACCCGGAACCCAATACGGCAAGACGGAGACTCATAACGCCGCTCATTCTACCCGAATTATGCGCTTTGTCAATGCAAAACGGAAACGCCCCGGCGAGTGCCCATGTTTCCCCCATGATTTTGTGTGAAACATAAACAACCTTGTGAAGAAGCCCCCTGTGATGTGCGGCGCGGGTGTTTCCGCATTACCGGGAAAGGCAGTTGGCAAGGGCATAGCCGGCGATGAAGCAGAGAAGGCTGCCGATGAGGGTAGCGAGGACGTAGCTGCCGGTGGTGAAGTACTGGCCGGCACGCAGGAGCATGGTGTTTTCAAACGCAAAGGCGGCCAGGGTGGAATAACCACCGCAGAGGCCGGCCGTGAGCGCCAGCCGGAGGTTGGGTGATTCAATGAAACCGGCTGTGGCCAGCCCGCAGAAAAGCCCCATGAACAGGCAGCCGCCAAAGTTGATCAGGAGGGTGTGCCATGGCATGTCTGTGGACGAGATTCCCCAACGGGTGCAGATGAAATAGGTGGTGAGGTAACGCAACACGCCACCTATAAAACAACCGCAACCCACAAAGATCAGAGTTTTGAGAGATAAATGCATCCGGATTGAATAGTTGTTGAAATGAAGCAGCTCAGCCGTGAATATCAGTCCACGCCATGAGGAAGAGAGGAACCTGGGCGGCAAAAGGCAGCATGGCCACCGCATACAGCAGGCAACGCAAGCGGGGGCTGTGCGTGGGCTCCTTCCGCAGTATATCCCCGCACATCACCACACAGGGAACCCACTGCAGACTGAAGAGAATCCCCAGCGAAGGCGCGGCAAACCACCAGGCCAGGCAAAGCAGGAGCGGCGGCAGATTCAGCAGCAGGTAGTGGCCACCCCGCTCGGTGAGCGAGCAGAGTATCCACAACGAGAACGGCATCAGCACCGAGCACAGACCGGTATAGAGCAGGAATGGAAACAGCAGCAAATGCAGCAGCGCATGCAACCCCAGCCAAACGCCGCAAATGATCAACCAGCACTTTCGCCAATTCGTGCTCACGCCGCAAATTCTAACACAAAGGGGATGAATAGTGAATAGCAAAAAAGTGAATAATTGCAAAAAAACCATAGCTGTCCAAAAAGCGTTCTAAAGAAAGAGGGGGGCATGAGGGGAAAAATATCAACGAAATAAAAGAAAACAAAAATGGAGATTGAGTTCTGGGGTGCCAGCTATTAAACTGGCGGTGCTAAAAAAATGAACCAATC